>CBFGQN010000015.1:0-16635 GCA_965650895.1 uncultured Ignavibacteria bacterium
ACTGCGTCGGCCGTGCCGCGGATCGTCAACTGCTGGGCAGCCGATCCGTCACCGAGTGCGTTCCCTGCGGCGTCGCCGTCAAGGAGTCCGCCGTTCAGATCGATGCCGACGCCGCCGTTGGCATTGACCTCCAGAGCGTCACCGGTACTTGCGTCGTTGATAACGACAGTCGTTGCCGTGCCGCCGGAAGTCGCAAACTCAGCAGCCGATCCGGCCGTGCTGGCACCGAAGACACCCGTGCCCGGACCGACACTCGTACCGAGAACGCCGTAACCGCCGGCTACGTCGTTCCGACCGAGCACACCGGCAAATGCAGCCGTTGCCGACGAACCGAAGATACCGTGGTTCGTATTGCTCCGACCGAACACACCGGGCTGGTCAGTGCTTGTACCGGCTACACCGTAATGTCCGGTAGCATCACCCCACACGGCCGGTTCGCCGTTCGGGTTGATACCGGATGCGGCCCCTTTCGTGACGTGAACGCCGTGTCCGGTTCCCGTCTGCGTCACTTCAATACCATCCGCCGCTCCCCCTTCAACAACGTCAACGCGGGCCGATGTGGTGTTGGTGCCGATGCCGAGCTGGGCGGCTCCTTCGTTCCAGAAGAAGTTCGTGTTGTCCTCGGCAAGGTCGTTCGTTCCGTTGATAAAGGTGACGCTTCCCGGCGTCAGGTTCGGAAGGTTGAGAACGCCGACCTGGGCCTGACCCTGAATCTGTGCGTCCCCTTCAACAATAAGTTCGTATGCGGAAGGATCGGTGGCGCCGTCGCCGTCGATCGTCAACTGTGTAGCATTCGTGTTGTCGCCGACCGAGTTCCCCTGCGACTGTCCGTCGATCACGCCGGTGACCGTCAGGTCGTCGTCGACCGTCGTCATGCCGCCGTCGGAGTTGATCTCGATCGTCGCACCGGAACCGGTGGTGGTGGAGATCAGGAAGTTGGCGTCCGAGCTGATCTCGTTGTTGATGCCGTCGACCCAGATCGAGTTGCCCGACTTGATAATGCCGGTCACGCCCAGATCACCTTCGACAACTTCATCCCAGACTGCGGGGTTACCGGCAATCGTATTGCCGATCACCGCGTCGGCCGTACCGCGAACCGTCAACTGACGAGCGGCTGCGCCGTCGCCGAGTGCGTTCCCTGCGGCGTCACCATCAATCGCGCCGCCGTTGGCGTCGATTGCAAGTCCCCCACCCGATGCATTCGCCTGAATGGCGGTCTCTGCTGCCGCACCCACAACATCCAGTCGTGCATCCGGAGCGATCTCGTTGATGCCGACAAGACCGTCGTCATCGATCACCGCTCGCTGCTGATTGCTCGTCCAGAACTGGATGTCCTGGGCCTGCTGCGTCAGCAGCACCAGATCGACATTATCTGTCGTGCCGACAAAGTTGCCGGTAGCCCCGTTCCAGGCGGTCAGACCGGCATTGCCGTCGATCAGCCAGGCGAAGTTGCCCACGTTGGCTGACGTAATAAAGATTTCCCACTGGTTCGTGTTGCCGTCCCAGTAGTTGAATTCCCCGGTGGTGGTGTTGAAGATCGTCAACGACACTGCCGGGCTTGCAATTGCATCCCGCTGCGCCTCGGTCATGCGAGGGACAAGGAAGCCCTTGGACGTGGAGATCAGTTCAAGAACCGCCGACGGGTTAACTGCGACACCACCGATCACAACGTCACCCTGTGCGTCGGTGACCGGCTGTGCGGTGGTTATCGTAGTCGACAGTAGGACAACGCTCAGGCTGAGCGCGAACGTCGTAACTAACAAACGTTTCATCGAGATGTGCCTCCCATTTCGTATGAAGGGTTTTTGTTTCTAACTCTATAACACTAATTCTTCTCTATAGCTCTCTGATTCTTCTCGAAATCGAATCCGGTCATGCATGGTTGCGGCAACCTCCACCACACGCATGCAAACGGAAAAGCGACTGAACGTTCAGCCGTCAACTACCCTGTCCCGCAATGGAGACCGCGGGGAATTTCCGGTAGAGGAGGGGAACATGTCCTTTTGGTTCCTCTCACGGAATGGGCAAAAGTAGGTGTTTCGCCCACACATTTCCAAAGTTAAATTGCGGTAATTGTAACAAAGGAGGACTTTTTCCACATGGCTTCCTCCCCTTTATGGTCATTCCGCTATCCTGTTTTCCACTTGATGCCGCATCCGATACTCGGCTTCTGATCCTCATCCGGCAACTCTCCGGAAAGGAGCTGATCCATTGCCGCACGAATATCCTTGCCGGTCACCGGTATATCGTTCCCCGGACGGGAATCGTCAAACTGTCCCCGATAGACGAGAACAAGATCCGAATCAAAAAGGAAAAAGTCGGGGGTGCAGGCGGCGGCATACTGCCGTGCTGTGTTCTGGGATGCATCGAAGAGGTAGGGGAAAGGATAACCGCGACGGCGGGATTCCTCGGCCATCTGTTCTGGCCCGTCCTGCGGATAGGTCTCGGCATCATGGGAGTTGATTGCCGCCATGCCGATTCCTGTAGGGAGATATTCTTCTCCCAGACGGGCAAGTTCATCGGCAAGATGCTTCACGTAAGGACAGTGGTTGCAGATAAACATCACCAGTGTCCCCTTCTCGCCTCTGACCTCTTCCAGAGAGACCGTTGTGTCCGCAGCCGGATCAGGGAGCGCAAAGTCCGGAGCCTGCGTCCCGAGAGCCGTCATTGTTGATGGCGTTGCGGCCATAAATGCATGGATTAAAAAAATCGAATCGTGGAGCCTGCCTCAAATTCTGTGCCGGAGGAAGCCCACAGGGACCAACATACGGAAATCTCATAAAAAGAGCCACTACGCTCCTGCTCCGGAATACAGACTCTGACACTCCGGGGCACGAACCGTGCCGATCCATCACGCTTGAGAAAGACCGACGCCCGGTTTTCACAGAATTTCCGGTACTGCCATGATCGCCCTCTCCCACACTGTGCAAAAGCGGCACGACGACACCCGACGGGTCTCTTCCCGAAGTCCCGAACAACAGCCTGAAACCGGCTTCGGCGGCTTCAGCTCGCGAGCACTGCAGACTTCAACTGAAATCGAGGATCCACCGAAGCAGACTGACGGCGACGAGAATTCCCCCTTCAAGTCGGGAAAGTTTCCAGCCGGTCCGCATCATCAACACAACGACAACCATCAGCCCGCTGAGCATGAAGAGACTCGACATGGCGTTCGGATGGACAGTCATCGGAGAGACGAGGCCGGCAACCCCGAGTACGCCGAGAATATTGAAGATGTCGCTTCCGATCAGATTCCCCGCACTGATGGCATGGCGTCCGCGGATGGCCGCGACCAGTGATGTGGCAAGCTCCGGCGAGGACGTTCCGGCGGCAACGATCGTGACGCCGATCGCCCACTCCGAAAGTCCTACCAGACGGGCAAGGTCGGAAGCCGACTCGACGAAGAAATGACCGCCGAGGACCACCGCACCGAGACCGCCGAGGATTCGCAGGATATCCCATTTACTGAACTCCCCTTCGGGAAGTTCTTCGGCCGCATCGGCCTGTTGTTTGAAGATCAGAAATCCGACGTAGGCGATCAGAGCCGCAAGCATCGTTCCGGCCTCCCCTCGCTGCAGGTGAAGGTCCTGCATGAAAAGAAGGAGGAGAAGCGAGATACCGACCAGCACCAGTCCGTCGCGATAGACAAGCGGGCGTGACGTGCGAATCGTCCGGAGGAGCGCAACGGTACCGAGAATGAATCCGAGGTTGAAGATATTCGAACCGACAACATTCCCGACCGAGATGTCGGCCTGTCCGCGCGCGGCCGCAAGAACCGAGACGACGAACTCCGGCGCCGATGTTCCGAAGGCGACGATCGTCAGGCCGATCACAAGCTGCGAGACACCGAAGCGGACAGCCAGACGGGCTGCAGCCTCGACAAGGAAGTCGGCCCCTTTCCAGAGAGCAAGAATCGAGAGAAGTATAATGGCAACGTCGACGACAATGGACATGCAGCAGATTCGGGATTCTCGTTAGCGACGGGAACGATCCCCCACGTCAACAGGGAGCGAAGGCGGCATCGCCTTCATCATCGGCGAACATACGAAACGGAAGGTTCCGGAATCAGGGGGAAGGGAGGAAAATTTTTGGTGAGGGTTCAGAGCGTTTCATTCGTTTATTGATTCGACTCGTTGGTTGATTCAACGGCAAGCCGGACGCGACGGAAGAGTTCCCCCGGCGGAAGTTCCAGCACACGTTCCAGATGAAGCATCGTCCGAAGGCAGGGCTGCTTCAGTCCCCGCTCCAGATTGGAGATATGCGATTGCGATATCTCCACATCGTCGACGCTTCCCAATTGCAGATCGACCTGCGTCAGTCCCAGCTCGCGCCGACGCTGACGGATGATCCAGTCAAGTCGACGGAGTATGTTCCGATACCCTTCAAGGGACATGGTCCGGAATCACTATCAGGGTCTCACACCGAACGGGGTGATGTGATGGCAAACGGAAAACACCTTCTCACGACGCTCTCCCTCCTCCTGACACTCGGGGGAGCAACCCGCTGTGCCGGACAGGAACTCATCGAACATCTCTGGAGCGGATTCAACGACGGTTATCGTTCCGGAGGGATGACCCTTCAGAGGGAGAAACGGGGAGCCGGAAAATTCTTGAAAGGCGGTGAACGGAACTCGGGGGAAAAGGAGTTTGGTTCATCCTGATAGCACATAGAGAAAACAAGATCGAAACCTTGCACGGGGTGGTTGTATCTGTTGCATTCATGGAGGGTGTGACGGACGGTCTATACCAATACCCAAACAGAAATCCGGAGGTAGAATAGCCTTATGATTTTCAGACTTTTCCTGATAGCTGTTGCCTTCACTTTTGCGAGTGGAGTTGCACGAGCGACGCACACCGTGAGCGTGCCGAACTATCCGACGTTGCAGCAACTGGAGAGCGGCTGGAATGCCGCCTTCGCGTCCTGGCTTACGAGTCAGTACGGGGGCACTCCTACGATTACTTCTACGACAACGTATGCCGGACAGGACGGACAGATTTTTGTCGTATCGACGTACACTGCCGGTACTGCACACGGAACTATTCTGGGTCGGGCATTTGATCCTCAGGATGCAACGCCTCTCGGTGGGGGGAACTACTGGTATGAAGTTGAGAAAGGCTTTACCTGTACTCCCGAAGGCTCTTGTCAAATTTGCGATCCTCACGAACGCCACTATCCGGATGGAAGTTATGAGAGGTGGTGTAACTGCTTTTATAACACGGGTGAGAAGGGGGCATGTGCATTGGTTCCGGTTGAAGAATTGGTAGGTTCGTATGAAGTATCACCGACTGATTACGGTAGTCTTCCGGCTCTGTGATTGAGTCTTTAAGATAATCGAGTTTAAAGTAGCCCGGATCACTCCGGGCTTTTTTTTGTGGTGTGCTGGAAGTTGGGCCGTGATCGGGAGGGGAAAGGGGACGGATCGACACCGGATCGGACACGGACCCAGTGCGGAAGGAACCCGGATCGGTCCCGACTCTACCACAAATCGAACATCATAGCTACCCCACAACGGCCAGACCTGAACCGCTTACGGGGCCTTACCGGAGATCGAGCGTAGAGCGGATGGTACCTTCGTGATGCAATACCACCAGTCGCCGGGAAAGACCGGCAGGACGATCCATCGCTGCAGAGAGCGGGGGGTTCTGCTTTGAACCCTCTCACAGGTGAGCCTCCCTCTTTATAGAGGGCTCCAATGAAATTCGGACGATAATTCTCTTGCAAAATGATTTGCCGGGAGTATAAAACAACACAAAGACTCCATCCACCACGGCGGGCACAAAGAAGCACCAAGCTCGTCGCCATTCTCTCTATGGCACTTCAACTGACCGTTCTATAAAAGACAACGGCTCGTCCCGAAAAATCGGAACGAGCCGTCATCATGTCTTTTCCGTTCCTCATCCCTACTTCCCGACGGTCTCGAAATACTTCCGGATCAGATCTTCGTAGTCCCGTGAGTACCCCTGCGTCCCTTCCTGCAGATTCTGCCGCATCCGTTCGAGGATGTTCGGATCGTTCTCGAAACGAAGTTCCGGCGGACTGTTCCGCACCACATCTTTTCCCGGCGTCGATTCCCGCTTCCGCTCGAAGTCACGCTCCCGTTGCGACTTCATCGCATCGAGCATCCGGCTGAGGATCTGCTCCTGCCGCCGAAGCGTCTGGTCGGTGATCCGTCCGCTCTCCATGTCGCGCAACACTTCCTCGATCTCCTTTGCGGCCCGCTCCAGATCACCCACCATGTTCTTTCGGGTTCCCCCCGATTCCTTCGCCTCCTTGTTCAACTGGTCGAGCGACTTCTTCACCTCCTGCTGTTGCCGGGTCAGACGACGGGCCACGCCGTTCTCTCCTCCGTTCTCCTCTCCTCCTTCTCCTCCCTGCCCCCCCTGTCCCTCTTTCCCTTCACCCTGTCCCTGACTTTGTCCCCCCTGCTGCTGTCCCATGGCCATGTTGATCATCTGCTGCTGGGCGGCCATCTGCTGCAGCCGCTGCTGGAAGGACCCCATGCCCATGCCCATTCCCTGCCCCTGGCCCTGTCCTTCTCCCTCCTGCATCTGCTGCAGTTGCTGCGCCATCATCATCGCCCCCTTGTTCATCGACCCCATGGCGTTGTTCTCCTGGCGCGAGGCGCTGTAGCTGTTGCGGTTCTCCAGCGATTTCTGTGCCTCTCCCATCTGCTGCATGGCATTTCCGAGTTCACGTCCCATCTCCGGAGTGACGGCAAAAGACTGCTCGCCGATCTCCGACATCTGGTTGGCCAGGTTCTGCAGATCCTGACGAAGCTCGGACTGCCGGCGGGCCAGGTCACGGAAGGAAGGACTGTTCGGACTCGTCTGGTCGGTCTGTTCCCGCAGTTCCTCCTGTCGTTTGGAAAGCTCCAGCAGGTCCTTCAGCGATTTCCGCATCTTGTTCATCACCTGCCGTTGCTCGTTCTCCTGCATCTGTTCGCGCATCTGCCGCATCTGCTCGCCGAACTCCTCCAGCGATTGCTGCGCCTGTTGTCCCGACTGTTGGGCCCCCTGCTTCTGACCGCTTCGCATCTGTTGCGAGGACTGCTGCATCTTGCCGGAGGGATTCTGCTGTTCGAGTTGCTGTTGCGCTCCTTCCATCGATTCCGACGGCATGTTCTGCTGTCCTTTCATCAACTCGGAAAGTTCCTCCGCACGCTCCTGCATCCGCTCGGCCTGTTCGGAAAGTTCTTCCTGCCGTTTGGCCAGATTCTCCCCCATCTCCCTGTCCCCCTGCTTCATCTGTGCCATCTCTCTGTTCAACTGCTCCTGCTCGGCACTCAGCTTCTCGGCCCGGCGGGTCAGTTCATCCACCTGCTGCTGTGTCTTCATCCGCTCCAGCATTTTCTTCGTTCGCTCCATCGCCTCGCGGAACTGTTCTTCGTTGAACTGATAGTTCCGCATCGCCTCGGCCATCTGTTCCGGCGTCATCCGGTCCATCTGATCCTGAAGCTTCCGCATCGACTCCATCATCTCCGGGTTGTTGACCTCCTGAAAAAGCTTCTGCAGTTCCTGATACTTCTGCAACGTCTCGGGAGAAATGGCTTTGGCCTCCTGCAACTTCTCGGCCATCGTCTGCATGTCCTGGGCGAGCTGCTCCAGCTTGGCCTGCATCCCCTCGTGTTTCTTGATCAGTTCCTCCAGCTTCTGCTTCTCCTGCCAGCTTGCCTCCCGCTGCTGCTGGGCAAGCTGTTTGGCCAGCTCGCGATCTATCTCCTGCATATCCCGCTTCGCCTGATCGGCCTCCTTTAACAGATTCTCCAGATCGGCCGTCGCCTTCTCCTGAATCGTCTCGGCCTCCTCGAGCATCTCCTCGAATGAAGGGAATCGCACCTTGAGAAGACCGGTCCGGGCGGATTTCGGTCCGCCGATCACGTCGTTGTCCAGCACCTCGAAATAGACCTCCAGTTCATCCTCCGGCACCAGCCGGGACTTCGTCAGGTTCCAGAGATAGGGGATGTCCAGTCCGGTGGCGGCCCCTTTCGGAATCGGAATCACCTCCTCGCGGAACTCCTTCCAGGGTTCTTCATACCTGCTGGCGGTCAGTCGGTACATGATCCGCAGTTTCGAGAAGCCGTAATCGTCGCCGATGCGGACCTGTGTCGGCAGCAGCATCGACTCGTCGATGTCCAGATCGATCGTCGGCTGGATCAGGACAATCGACGGAGAGGCATCGGTGGAGACCGACATCGTATAGCGGATCGGCGCAAGGTTCCGGAGTCCGTCCGGAGACTCGGCAGAGATATAGTATTCGCCGTTGCGGCTCAGACCGAAACCGCCCCGGAGCGTGGTTCCGGTCACGGTCATCGGCAACCGGACGGTATCGTAGGAAAGAGTGGGCGTTTCGGAGCCGGACGATTCGACGGAGACCGACGAGGTCGGGATCACGCCGCCGCGCGGAAAGAGCTGGACGATCTCGGCCTTCGCCACCGGGATCGATGTCGTCACCTCGATCCGGATCCGCGTTCCCCGCAGGCCGCTGACGTCGCCGTATCCTTCCGGCAACGTCTCCGGTCGCCTCCCGGTATAGGCGGGGGGCATGATCGTCACCTTCATATCCCGCAACTCCGGACGCTCCACTACGGCAATGGCATATTCTTCGGTCTCCACTCCGGCCGTCCCGGCCCGATAACGGACGTTCCGCCGGATGTTCGGAATGAGATGACGATAGAGACCGGGTTCGATCTCCCGCAACTCATAATCCTCCGGCTGATCGCTCCCCTCCTCAGCCAGACTGAGCGTCAGCGTCCGGGGGGGAATGCCTGCGGCCCGAACCGTAATCTCCACCGAATCCCCCTTCACGACACGCAGATTCCCCGGCTCCACCGTCAGGGAGAAAGGGGCCGGTTTCTGATAGTGTGTGGAATAGTCGGCAAGGCGTGTGTAGGCGTTCGCCAGATTGCTCTGGAAGGTAAAGAAGAGAGTGCCGAAGAGGAGCGAAGAACTGAACAGGAGAAGGAGTGCGCGGCGTCGGTCCTCTTTCTCAAGGATCACCGAATAGTCATGACCGGCCAGAGGCTCTCCCTGTGTGATGATGGAGGCTTCGGCCAGTTCCGTCGATATGCCGGACGAGTTCCCCTGACCGGGACCGACCGTCACGACCCGATAGAGTTGCAATGTGTTGACCAGACGATCTCCGATTGCCGGAATTCTGGCGCCGACACGACGGGCGATCACCTCATCGCTCTGCGGGGCGATCAGGCCGATCACCCTGCCGAGCGGACCGACAAGGGTACTACCGAGCACCGCAAGACTGACCGCCGCACTCCCCCAGAAAAGAACCGTCCGCCCGGTAACGCCGAACTGGAAGATCATCTCCAGCACCCCGGCAAGCGTCCAGATCGCGATCAGTCCGGCCAGGGCATTGATCCCGCCGGTCTGAAGCGCAAGGAAGTGTTCCGCTCTGCGAACACGGGAGATTTTTCCGGTCAGCGATGTATAAAGGGTGTGAATCGTCATGTCACTCTGTTGAACTGTCTGTCCTGTTCCTGTTTCCCACTTCGTGGATTCTTCGTGCCTCCGCCGCGACGGATGTCGTTGTGGTCAATTCCCTGACAACATGGTTGCTTACCACAAAGACACAAAGGGCACGAAGAGGAGACACGAAGCGAAGGCCCCCTCCACGACGAACAACCTCTGTGGTTAGTTCGTAGACTCCCGTGGGAAGCTCATGTTCCCGATTGATGCTCGTAGTTCCGCAGACTCATCCCGTTTGTCTTCCTCCAGCCGAGCCGTTCATAGAAGGGTTGAACGTCGGGATCGCAGATCAGATCGAGAGCATAGAAACCGGCGAGAGAATCGACCATGCGTCTGACAAGTTCCGAGCCGATCCCCTGCCCGCGGTATTCCGGCAACACTTCCAGCAACGGAAGGAAGACCATCAGGCGCCCGTCGGAAATCGCGTTGAGGAATCCGACAACCCGGCCCCCGTCCAGCGCCAGGATCACCCGATAGCTCCCCCGCAACAGCTCCAGATGGGTTCGGGGAGAAGGAGGGTTCGGCCATCCATCAAAAAACCCCTCCAGCATATCGGCCGTTATGTCGTCGAGACTCTCGGTGTAGGAAATCATTGCGGAGCCAATATACGTCGATTCGGTTCTTGCAACTTCAGCCCCCCCGGCGTAAGTTCCTCCCGTTTTCATTCAACCAATCGACAAGCAATGACCGAAGCCGCTACTGATCTGAAACTGACCGCGCTGAACGGGATCCACAAGTCCCTGGGCGCAAAGATGGTTCCCTTTGCCGGATATGACATGCCGGTCTATTACAAAGGGATCGTCGCCGAACACAACACCGTCCGCCGGAGCGTCGGCATGTTCGATGTCTCCCACATGGGAGAGGTGCTGGTCACCGGAGCGAACGCTCTGGACTTTGTGCAGAAGATCACGATCAACGACGCCTCGAAGCTGAGCGACGGACAGGCGCAGTACAGCGCGATGTGCAAGCCGGACGGAGGGATTATCGATGATCTGCTGGTCTACCGCCTCGGGGAGGAACGCTACTTGCTGGTGATCAACGCCTCCAACATCGAAAAGGATTTTTCCTGGATGCAGGAGAACGTCGTCGACGGAGCCGAACTCCGGAACGTCTCCGACGACTATACGCTCCTGGCAGTTCAGGGCCCCCGTTCGCTGGAGACCCTTGCGAAACTGACCGACGTCGACCTGAAGGGGATCGAATTCTATCATTTCACCGAGGGCGAACTGGCCGGTGTTCCGATGATCATCTCCCGAACCGGTTATACCGGAGAACTCGGATTCGAACTGTACATGCCCTCCGACCAGGAGACCGGCCGGAAGGTCTGGGATGCGATCATGGAGGCCGGAAAAGAATTCGGCATCGAGCCGATCGGTCTGGGAGCGCGCGACACGCTCCGGATGGAGATGGGCTACTGTCTGTACGGCAACGACATCACCGAGAAGACGAATCCGATCGAGGCGGGACTGGGGTGGATCACCAAACTTGAGAAGGGGACCTTCAACGGAAGCGAGGTGATTGCAACGGCAAAGGAAGAGAAACCGGACCGGAAGCTGATCGCGTTCAAACTGAACGAGCGGGGAATTCCGCGACAGGGCTATCCGATCACGGCCGACGGAGAGGAGATCGGCGAGGTCACCAGCGGCACGATGTCGCCGACGCTCGGCGTCGGTATCGGCATGGGATATGTGAAGTCTGCCTACGCAAAGAAGGAGACGCCGATCACCATCGTGATCCGCGACAAGGGAATTCCGGCAACCGTCCAGCGACCGCCGCTGATCGAAAAACCGTAACCGCAGGGGCGCATAACCATGCGCCCCGATCCGTTTATATTCACCCCTGTGCCGGTCGCCCCGGGCTGACACCGCACCCGATCGATATGATGAACCATGGCCGAAACGCCCGATCATAAACGTCGACGGATCCGATGGTCGTTCGGAGCAACGATCCTCGCCCTTGCCCTGTGGGGTATCCTCTCGTTGTCGCAGACCTATTCGTGGGAACTGGACGTTCCGCTTGAAATCAATATCGACACGACTCGCGAAGCTCTTGCCGAGCAGGTTCCCCGCACAATCCGGGTGACCGCGCGAGCCGACGGCTGGACACTGATGCAGATGACCCTGGGAGACGGTCCGCGCTGCGTGATCACCCCGTCGAGCCGCCTCGCCTCGTCGAACGACAGCGTCCGGATCTATACGATTCCGGAGCGGGATCTGCTGACGAATATCTACACTACAGTTCCAAGCTCCGTTCGGCTTGAGGACGCGCGTCCGCGGGAGCTTCAGGTGGTCATCACCGAACTGGTCTCGAAACGGGTCCCTCTCTACTATCCCGACTTCAGCATCGACACACGGGAAGGGTTTCAGGTGATCGGTCCCCCCCGGGTCTCCCCCGACAGTGTCAGGCTGAGCGGTCCGGCCGAGAGGCTCGAAGGGATCACGCACTGGTACACGACACCGCTGAAACTGAGCGACGTCTTCAGACCTGTTCTGACCACGGTTCCGGTCAGCGACACCCTCTACGGCGTCGTCAACGTCTACCCCGATGTGGCGATGGTACAGGCAGAGGTGCAGGAAGTCGCCGAGGTAACCTTCGAGAACCTTCCGATCATCAACCGGGGAACCCTGTCCGATACGGCAACACAGCTTCTTCTCTATCCCCACAGGATTTCCGTAACGCTTCGGGGAGGGGCCGACGAACTGGGAGAACTCTCCGAAGGAGATGTCGTCCCCTACGTCCAGTTGACTCCCGGCATCGACACCTCCGGCTTCGTCCGTCCCCGCATATCGCTGCCGGCCAGAAGGAACGCCACGGTCATCGCCGTATCACCGGAACGGATTCGTTATGTCTGGAGGAAAACGATGCCGACGGCGGGGGAGAAGGAATGAAGCAGGAATGTCGATTGACGATTTGCGAATGACGGGGTGGAATGGTTCAGTTGTTAAATGGTTGATTGTTCGCAGGAGGCAACAACCTTGCGTCTGGAGGAAGAGGGGGCCGACGGCAGGTGAAGTACGAATGTCGATTGACGATTTGCGAATCGACCGTCATGGTCGGACGGCCCTCAGGTGTATCGCAGAACCATCATAAACTATTGAACCATCCACCATTCAACTATTCAACCACTGAACGATTGCACTCTCCCCGACAACTATGGAACCGCAGAACCGACAGATTATCCGCGACGCCGCAACGCTGGGCGCCCGACTTCGCCGACTGCGACAACTGCGTGGAGTCACCGTCGAGCGGCTGGCTTCGCAGGTCGATCTTTCAAAGGGATATATCTCGCTGGTGGAATCGGGGAAACGGGATCCCCACTGGGGAACGCTGATGCGTATCCTGCACGCACTCGACGAAACGCTGTGCGCATTTCTCACCCGGGGAGGAGAATTCTCTCCTTCGACCGGGGAGATCCGTTTCGGACGCGAACACCTGCTGCTGGTTGCCGGCGCCGAACCGGACGAGTGGGGAGAAGTTCCCGATGCGGACGTTGAGGGCTACACGTGGATTCTTACTCCGTACCGACCGGATATGCGGTCGGAGGTGATCCGCTTCCGTCTCCCTCCACACGCTACCTGGACCTCCGGCACGATGACTCTTCCGGCCCACGCCGTTGCGTTCGGAGTTGAAGGGCGCACGTTGCTTGAACTGGAAGATACCAGACGGGATGAGTTCATTCTTGAGAAGGGGGAAATTCTCCAGTTCAACTGCGAGACCCCTCATCGCTTCCGCAACTACACCGATGAACCGGCCGAGGTGCTGCTGACGATTGCCCCGGCCGTTTTCTGAGAGCCCTCCTCTTTTTCCTCCCCCTAAAAATCAATTGTGAAGTTGATGTTCGGAAGGATCCCCATGTAGGTTGTGAAATCGATGTTCCCTGTGAAGGGATTGTAGAACTCGCGAAACGGGTTCTCCCGATTGGTCACGTTTTGCGCGTCGGCCGAAACGCTCCAGGAGAACCCTTCATGGTTGCTCCGGTAGGTCAGTCCGATATCAAAGCGGTAGTAGTCCGGAGCCTGCGCCTCGTACGGATGGTCGAAGTCGAGCACCGTTGCGCCGACCTCTCTGGAAGCTTCAAGATCAATCGGAACGAACCGGTAACCCCCTCGCCAGATGATCCGCCCGTTCACGCCGATCCTGTTCTGTCCGTTTCGCCCGACCCGGAACTCCTTCCCTCCCAGAAGATTGAAGACATAGTTGCCGTTGTAGGCCGTGTTCCGTTCGATACCGTCCAGTCCCTTGTACTTCGACTCGAACAGAGATGCCGTGGCAAGAAAGTAATAGTCGTCCGAGAAAAACTTCTCCGCCGTCAGCTCCAGTCCGTAGTTCGTCCCCGTCCCTCCGTTGACCAGGGGAATATTCGCGTAACCGTCGGCGAAGTTAAGGGCAGAGATAAAGCTGCTGTCGGCGGCAACCGGCACATCGAACAGATACTGATGATAGGCTTCAATCTTGATCCGGAAATCCGGCGAGACGTTCCAGTCGTAGGCCAGAACGTTATGCAACGCCCGGGTCAGTCCCAGATCCTCGTTCGGTCGCGTCACGACACCGCCGGAATCGGTAAACCGGGCCAGATAGACGACCGGCGGCTCGATCCTGCTGTGGAATCCGGCACCGTACGACAGGGCGTGTCGGGGGGTCAGTCGCCAGGTAACGCCGAACCGGGGTTCGAGGGCGTCCGCTCCGTTGAGCAACAGCCGCAGATAGTGAATCCCCGTGTTGATCGTCAGCCTTTCCGACGGCCTTACCTGCCATGTGCCGTATCCCTGAACCGCGCCGGTCCTTCCGCTATCCCGCACCGACGTCACGAACGTACCGGTCTGCCGGTTCAGAAAACGTTCATCTGCCTTGTAGCCGAGACTGCTGTAGATCGCTCCGGTCTGCACCACATGTCTTGCATTGAATTTATGATTCAGCAACAGTGAGGCCCGATACGTGGTGTTGAGGAATTCCTCCCTCTCAATGGCGTGAAGTTCGTAGGCATCGTCGAGCGTGTCTTCCCGCACATAGTTCTTTTCATAGGAGAAATTCAACGCCGTCTTCAGCGAGGTTCGATTGTTCGGCAGCAGATAGAAGTGCGTCAGTCCGGCGATGCCGGTCGTGTATGTTTCGGTCTCTTCATACCGGTCGAACGGGTCGTTCCACTCGGCTGAATCCCGGATCGCCCGATCCCCCGCCTCGCTGATTCCGCCGATTCCCCACAGTCTGAAACTTCCGGCTCCAGAAGTCGGGATGTTGAAGTTGAAATTCAGGTCCTGAAAGTCCGGAGCGATTGCGTTCTCCCCCCCGAACTTGATGCCGATCTTGTCGAAGAGAGTCAGCGTGGAATATCGATAGTTCAGCAGATAGGAAGCTCCTTCACTGAAGAGCGGACCTTCCAGCGATGCCTGGATACCGGCCGCACCGAGCTGGAAGGTATACTCCCGCTTGTCGCTGTTGCCGTTGCGAAAGCGCAGATCGAAGACGCCCGACAGAGCGTTGCCGTATTCGGCCGGGAAGGCACCGGTCAGAAAATCGGAGTTGCTGAGGACCGAGTTGCTGATCATGCTGATTCCTCCGCCACTTCCGCCGGGACCATTGCGAAAATGGTTCGGATTCGGTATCTCCACCCCTTCAAGTCGCCAGAGCAATCCACGCGGAGAATTTCCCCGGATCACGATTTCGTTCCCCTCATCATCGGCCGAGGCGACTCCGGCAAAGGACTGGGCCATGCGGGCCGGATCCCAGAAGCTGGCGGCATACCGTTGGGTCTCCTCCACCGAAAACGAACGGGCGCTGACGTTTGCCGTCGCATTCAGCGGACGACTTTTGTCCCGCTCGGCAGTGACGGTAACTCCCTGAACATCGGTTACCGATTCCTTCAGCTCGGCCACAATACCGGTCTCCTTTCCGGAGGAGATGATGACGTTGCGGAGCAGAAGGTCTTCATAGCCGATCGAGGAGATCTTCAGCGTATGCCTGCCGACCGGAATGTTCTCGATGCGAAACGTACCGTCGGCCCGGCTCGTCCCGCCGATCACCGGATCGAGGGTCACCACCTGCACAACCGCTCCGGGAAGGGGGGCCTTGGTATCGATGTCGAGGACGCGACCCCGGATCGAGGACTCCGCAACGGTCTGCGCGTGAATGCCGACACAGGCAAAGGAAAGAAGAAAGAGAACTACGGAAGCCATCCCCGGGGAACCGCAGGGAGAAAAAAAGGACAAGATCCGGAACGACATGTGGTAAAGTCTGATAAGGTTTGCTGGAATACCGGCCGACAGGTTAACCGATTGCTCTACTCCTTGTTTCATCCGGTGCCGACCGGGACCACCGGATTCAGGGCGTCGCAAGGTCAGAGAATGGAGACTGTAAATTGTCCGCAGGGACAAAGAGTGTCCAATCTACTCCGAACCTTTGGCAGGGTTACCATTCTTTTTGTGTCACGCGCCGACAAGGTACGGCATCCGGCTTCGTGGTAATTGACCGGGAACGGCATGGACTTTTGGTATATGAGGAAAGAACCGAGAGGGGCAGAACGAGCAGATCATTTGATATCAGAGAGAGCTTCGGCAGTGAGACGAGAAGTCGGAGAAGACTTTTCGGGGAAGAAGGAACGATGCCGGGATGACCGGGCCTGCAGAAAAAAAAGACGGGAGCGTGCTCCCCGTGCTTTGCACGCTCCCCCCCGTGCCCTTGCCCGGTGCACGGCACCGGACAGGAACCACAAGTTTTGAATCTTGAAAAGGCCGTCTATTTTACGGCAAAATTTCCACAACAAAAACCGCCGACCGATAATTCCCAAAGATCGAAAAAAAAACGGGAACGCGCCCCATGCTTCGCGTTCCCGTCTATTGCTTCTGACATTCTCTGCAACTTCAGCTCCCGGTCTGTATCGAGGCTTTAACAGTTACAGGGAGGTCAGATAAGGTGTCTCCCATGCACCATAAGCCTAACGGAGTGATCGGCGGAAAGGTTAGCGGGTCAAACATTTTTCTTTTGCCGGACGCTTTCCCCACCGTTTTTCCTACTTAGGTCTTTCACCCGGTACGGCATCCCGTCCATAGACCCGCTTTTTCTTAACCGACTTTCTGGGCTTCGCCTGCCCCTGATTCTCCTGCTGCAACGCCCGGATCGAATCCTGCAACTGCACGACAAGAGAATCACATGCGGCTCCCGG
>CBFGQN010000016.1:0-16375 GCA_965650895.1 uncultured Ignavibacteria bacterium
AGGCGGAAAAGATGCTGAAGGGGGCCTACCTGCACCGTGCGGAGAAAGAACTTCTCTACTGTTCCATCCTGATCGTCGGAAAACTGAAGGAGGAAGAGGGAGAGATCCGGACGCTCTGCGCTCCTCTTTTTATCCACACCGCGACGATTGAAGAGAATGGGGAAGACCGGATGCTCCGGATCGATCCGGAGAGCAGACAGATCAACTACGGGTTGCTTGATCTGATCGGGACCGGAGACCGGGAAGGACATATCGGCGCGAACCTGGCTGCGGAGATCGGAACCGGAGCCCTGACGTTTGCGGAACTTGGTCAGGTTATCCGGTTTCTGAAGGACTGGGCGCCGGGGGTCGACTGCAGTGATCTCTACCTCTATCCGGAACTGCTGCCGGAACGGGAGTTGCGAACGATGCTGAATCGGGCCGATCCCTCCCTTCCCCTTCGCGCCGTTCCCTTCTCGACGCTTCTTCTCCTTCCCAAGTCCACAGGAACGCGGGGCGTGCTGAACGAGTTGGACAGGATAGCCGCCGCCGACAGGTTTTCGGAACCCTTGCAACAACTTCTCTTCCCGGAGCAAGCGGATCGGCAGAGAGAGGGGAGAGCCGGAAGAACACCGGGCAGAACCCCGGCCATCCTGAGCAATGCGCAACGGCGCGGACTTGAGTCCGCCGGGACCGAAGCACTCTCGATGATTGTCGGACCCCCCGGCACGGGAAAATCCTTTACGATCGCCTGCATCGCGATGGAGCATCTGGATCGGGGCGAATCGGTCCTGATCGCCTCGAAAATGAACCATGCGGTCGACGTGGTCGGAACGATCATCGAGGAGCGGCTGGGAATTCCCGGCATGGTCGTCCGCGCCGGACGGAGCCGGTATCTGCGCGATCTGAAAGCTCATCTGGAAGGATTGCTGAGCGGGATGCTGGCCGATGATCCGGGGGAAGGGACGGCATCCGGTGCAAGAGCAAAGAGGGTGCGGCGACTGCAGAAGGAGGTCGAAAGAATGGAGGGGCGGTTTGTGAAGGGGAGAAAGAGATGGATTCGTTACGGACGTCTGATGACCGATGGTTCCGGAGGAGTTTTCGGGAAGATCGGGATATGGTGGGGAGGATGGAGGGCACGACGGAGTCATTCGCTGCGGTCGATGCCTGACGATCTGGAGCGTCTCTCCGCCGATCTGATCGATGAGGTGATCGCTCTGCTGACGCAACGACGACGAGAGATGACGGCGAAGACGCTGAAAAAGAATCGCGCACAGCTTCAGGGCTTCCTCAGTGGACTGCGTGCGCGGCGCGGCGGCAGACGGGAGGAAATTTTCGACCGGCTCGACTTCCGGACCCTCTTCAGGGTCTTTCCCCTCTGGCTGACGAATCTTGCCGATATCCATCGGACTCTCCCTCTGCAGCCGGAACTGTTCGACCTGGCGATTATCGACGAGGCGACCCAGTGCGATATCGCCGCCTGCCTGCCTGTCCTGCAACGGGCCAGGCGGGTGGTGGTGACCGGAGACCCGAAGCAGTTGCGCCATCTCTCCTTCCTTCCGGTCGCACAGCAGCGGACATTGCAGGAGCAGTACGATCTGAAGGAGGAAGAGCTGTTCGATTACCGCTCTCTCAGCATTCTGGACATCGTCGACCACCGGCTCGGGAGTCAGGAGGGTGTGTGCTTTCTCGACGAACACTTCCGGAGTCTTCCGGAGATTATCCGTTTCAGCAATCGGGAGTTCTACCACAACCGGCTCCGGATCATGAAGGAGTTCCCTCGTCCGGAAGATCACGCTCCGCTGAAGCTGATTTCGTGTGACGGTCGGCAGCGACCGGACGGGGCCAACGAGATCGAGGGGGAGAGGTTGTTCGGCGATCTGCTCCGGCTTGTGGAGCGTGAGGGGGGACTGCCGGAAGATCGGGTCAGTTCGATCGGCATCCTCTCCCCGTTCAGAGTGCAGGCCGATTATCTGGCGAAACGTCTTGAGAGCGAGATCGGCTATAAAACGATTGAACGCCACGACATCATGGTCGGCACATCCTATACGTTTCAGGGGGAGGAGCGAGATGTCCTCTTCATCTCCCTTGCCGTCGACGCATCGGCCCACCACGCACGGTTGCGCTATCTGAACCGGGAGGATGCGTTCAATGTCTCGATCACCCGGGGGGCGAAAGAACAACGGGTCTACGCCTCGGTTCACCCTCACGATCTGTCCGAGGGGACGTTGCTGCGTCGGTATCTGGATCACTTCAACGAAGGGGAGCCGGATGAACGGGCATTCTCTTCGAAAGGAAAGAGCGAACATTCCGGTTTCCTTCGGGACGTTGCCGCTGCTCTGGAGGAGCGGGGGTATCGCATCTATCCCCACTGGCATGTGGCCGGGCTGGTGCTGGACCTGATGGTGCAACGGGATGATCGCTGTTGTGGAGTCGACCTGATGGACCGCTGGAGCGAGGGGCTGCCGCTGGAACGATATCGGATGTTCCTCCGGGCCGGTCTCCGGGTGATTCCTCTCCCCCATGCCGACTGGCTGACGAATCGGGAAGCCTCGATCGCATCGATAGAGGCCGCAGTACTATCTTCGGAAAAAAGATCATGAACCGGATACGCCGCATTCACATGGTTGCCCGTGGAACACTGGCCTTTGCCTGGATCTGGCACGGTCTGGTGCCGAAGCTGATCCGGCGGCATCCGGATGAGATCACGCCCCTGATCGGCATGGGAACCGATGAGGAGACGGCCTGGTTCATTGTGACGATCAGCGGTATTGCGGAGATCGTCTTCGGTCTTCTCCTCTTCTTCCTGAGGCGTGCCCGCCGGCCGTTGTGGCTGACGATGATCGCCATGTCCGGACTCCTTCTGGGGGTTCTTGCAACCGCTCCGGAACTGATCGGCGGAGCCTTCAATCCGGTGACGCTGAACGTGCTGATGATTGCGATCGCCGCTATCGCCCTGCTTTCAATCGATGATGACCGGAAGGACGAGGGAGAAATCCCTCTCCGGGATTCGGAATAATAACAACGTTTGAAATTCAAGTCCGAGAACAACCATGACTCTGCTGATACTCT
Organism: uncultured Ignavibacteria bacterium; assembly: GCA_965650895.1. Lineage (GTDB taxonomy): Bacteria > Bacteroidota > Ignavibacteria > OLB7 > OLB7 > JAGWAZ01. Next base: position 3,052 of record CBFGQN010000016.1, read on the forward strand.
CTCTGCTGCTGTTGCTTGCCGTGCCGACCTGCGGGTGTGGCGACGGTGAAGGGGACGAACTGCGCGACCAGGCCGACACGACGATTTCGGAGGTAGTCGATTCCGCACCGGTCACCACAACCGATGATATCGCAACGGAAGAAAAGGATTCGGCTGCAGTCCGGACCGACTCGGTCTCTGCCGATACGAAGGGATCCGACAAGTCGGATGCGGAGGAAGAAGGGTCGACCGATCGGGATGAGGCCTGCGGCGAGATCACCGACGCCCGGGTCAGGTCCGGAGCGGTGATCTTTTCCGGCAAGGGGAACTGCTCGATGTGCCACAAAGGGGACGGTACCGGAACGCCTCTCGGACCCGACCTGACCGATGACGTCTGGATCAACATCTCGGGAGATTATTCCTCGATCATCGAAAACATCCGGACCGGTGTCCCGATGCCGGAACAGTACCCGACGCCGATGCCGGCAATGGGAGGGGCGAAGCTGACGGACGAAGAGGTTTGTGCGGTGGCGGCATATGTGTGGTCGTTGAGTCGGTGAGAGTTCGTAGAGTTTATAGAGTTCATAGAGAGGAGAGTGAAGGGTCGTAGGGGGCAAAAACCTTCGCCCCACTCTTTGCCCGATCCTTTCCCCCAACCATTATCCCATCATCCTCCCATCCGCAGAAAAATTCGATCCTGATATTCGCCCCTGCCGGATTGCACAACACGGTAACGGTAGCCGCCGGATTTATCCGGTGCCGATATGGCCGGAGCAAGTCGATGGACTTCCGGAAATCCCGAAGCGCATGAACGTTCCCTTCTCAGTTCAACCCTTCACCCGTCGCTCAACGCTCCACCCCGCCAGCCCGCACAACGCAAATCCGAAGACGTTGATCGCCCCGTGCGTCTCCGCCATGCCGGGAATATCGATCAGCGGTCTGCCGGTATACGCTCCCCAGGCGTAGAGAAAAGCAAGCGTCATCGTCACCGGCAGCGAGAGGGCGGAGATGGAGAGGAGAATCCGGGCGAGTCCGCTCTGCAATTTCCGGACGACCGCCGGCATCAATCCGGCCAGCAAACCGAGTCCGAGGGCCAGAAGGGCCGAGCAGAGAACTTCCAGCAGAGGCGAAATGCTGATTCCGACGGCGATGAGAACCGGGTTGAGCATCACCGACCAGAGGGCGAGTTCGTAGAGGCGACGTTTCCCTTTCTGCGATGGGAGAATGTATTCGCCGAGGAGACCGGCGATGATCGGCGCGGCGAATCCGGCGTAGTGGAAGTGGACTGCCGTCAGCAGGACGATCACCGGAGGGAAGTTCATCGGGACCATACCGGCACGGGAAATCATCAGCCAGATTCCCCCCACCACGATGTAGAGCATCCCGACATCGAGTCCGGTTTGCTGAAGAGAGAATTTCCTCCGTCCGATAAAACGCCTGACGGCAAGCAGCGCGATCAATCCGGTTCCCGCCAGCCACGGGAGCGTCAGCAGCGAGGCGATCATCCCTTCATCAAAGAGAAACGAAACTGCGGCGGCCACGGCTGCGGGGAGTTGCAGGAGCTTGATTGACCTGTGAAGAGATGATCGCTTCACATCATCACGAAACGTCAGGGAAAGTCCGAGCGGGACGATGACCAGAGGGGCGAAGAGAAGCAGAAGCGTGATCGTCCGGAGAAATCCCTCCGCCGGAAAGGGGAGGGAGCCGGTATGGACAAGCATGACAAGGATAATCCAGATCATCCCGCCGAAGAGCGCGCGGCGATCAGGAAAATCGGTTGTTCGGTCCGGATGATGTCGCATCGGTCCTCCCGAAGTTCATGGATGAGGGGGAAATCGTTACTCTTGTTTCTCCTGTTCCTGCTCTTCCACCTTCTCCCTGATCCCTTCCACCATTTTCCCGACAAACCGGAACAAGGCCCGTTCGGCATCATCGAACGTCTCGATGTGACGGAACAGAATCGCCAGTGCCCGTCCCTTCGTCTCCAGCTCCACATCTCCCGATTTGCCGACGGCATACATGATCGGCTGGAACCACCGATCGTAGTACTCCGTTCGCGTATCCGGAGGAAGATCCAGGCGCATCACCTCCGCATCGAAGCGGAGGGAGACGCCGCCGGTCGGCATGGCGGCCAGCCGGAGACGGAGGGCGGCCTGCAGGGCCAGCGTCTCCTCCGGTATATCGCCGAAACGGTCCCGCATCTCGCTGAAGATCCCCTCGATCTCCTCTCCGTTTTCGGCGGTGTACATCCGCTGATAGAAGTCGTAGCGTTCGGCGTCGTCGGCGATGTACTCGCGAGGGATCAGCGCGTCCCCCGGCAGTTCGATGCTGATCTCCTCGTTCCGGGGGAGCCGTACTTCTGCGTCCGGACTTTCCTCCGATGCGAAGAGATCGGCGAACTCTTCCCGCTTCAGCTCCCCGACCGCCTCGTCGACGATCTTCTGGTAGGTCTCGAATCCGATATCGTCGATGAATCCGCTCTGCTCGGCACCGAGAAGGTTTCCGGCTCCGCGAATCTCCAGATCGCGCATCGCCAGCTTCAGTCCGCTGCCGAGATCGCTCAGCTCCCGTATCGCCTGGATCCGCTTCATCGCATCCCGCGTGATCGCGTTCCCCGGCGGGACGATCATATAGCAGTAGGCCTGCGTTCCGGAACGTCCGACGCGGCCGCGCAACTGGTAGAGTTCGGCCAGACCGAACTTGTCGGCCCGGTTGATGATGATCGTGTTGACCGACGGGATATCGATTCCCGACTCGATGATCTTTGTGGCCACCAGCACATCGTATTCCCGCTCGATGAACTTCATCATCGTCGACTCCACTTCGCTCGGCGTCATCTGTCCGTGGGCGACGGTGACGCGGGCTTCGGGGACGATCTCGTGGAGTTTTGCGGCAAGTTCCTCGATGTCGCCGACCCGCCAGTGGACCACGAAGCATTGTCCTCCCCGCTTGATCTCCTCGCGGATCGCCTCCCCCACCGCCTCTTCATCCCAGCGGATCACCTCGGTGACGATCGGAAGCCGGTTGCGCGGTGGCGTCTCGATCACGCTCAGATCGCGTGCGCCGAGAAGCGAGAAGTTCAGCGTCCGCGGTATCGGCGTTGCGGTCAGCGTCAGCGTGTCGACGCTCGCCCGCAGTTCCCGCAGCTTCTCCTTTGCCGAGACCCCGAAGCGTTGTTCCTCGTCGATGATGAGGAGTCCGAGCGATTTGAACTTCACATCCTTTGAAAGAATCCGGTGCGTGCCGATCAGAATGTCGACCGTTCCGTTCTTCAATCCCGCGAGCGTCTCCTTCTGCTGCATTTTCGAGCGGAAGCGGGAGAGCAGACCGGTGGAGACGGCGTAGCGGGCAAGCCGGTCGCGGAAGGTGTTGTAGTGCTGCTGTGCCAGGATCGTCGTCGGGCAGAGGACGGCCACCTGCATCCCGGCCTGCACCGCCTTGAAGGCGGCACGCAGGGCCACCTCGGTCTTGCCGAACCCGACATCGCCGCAGACCAGACGGTCCATCGGCGTGGGGTTTTCCATATCCCGTTTCACCTCGTAGGTGGCGGTCGCCTGATCGGGCGTGTCCTCGTACATGAATGATGCCTCCATCTCCCGTTGCCAGGCGGTGTCGGGCGGGAAGGTGATCCCCGGTTCCGATTTCCTCTTTGCGTAGAGCTTGATAAGCTCCCGGGCAATGTCCTTTACCCGCCGCTTCGCCCGCGCCTTCCGCCGTTCCCACTCCTTGTTCCCCAACTCGCTCAGCTTCGGCTCGGCCCCCTCTTTCGAGGAGTATTTCTGCAGTCTGTTGATGTAGTTCAGGTTCACATAGAGCGTTCCGCCGGAGGCATACTGCAGTTTCACCGCCTCGACGCGCGATCCCTTCACCTCGATCGTATCCAGTCCGACAAATTTCCCGATCCCCTTGTCGATGTGAACGACAAAATCTCCCGGCTTCAACTGCTTCAGTTCCCGGAGTGTGAATCCCTTAAACTTCTTTTTCTTCTTCCCGGCCACACGGGCCCGTCTCCGTTCAAAGACCTGATGCTCGGTGAAGACGGCGAGATTTGTCGCCGGAAAAATGAAGCCTTCGGAGAGGACTTCGGAATCGAAGCGGATGCGTCCCGGGTTAAAGCCGTAGGAACTGTCCGCATCCAGCGCCCGGTCGCATTCCCCCTCGATCAGATCGGTCAGTCGCCGCCGCATCTCGTCGCCGTCGGCAAGCATCCAGACTTCGTAGTCTTCCGCAAAGAGGCGACCGAGTTCGGTGCAGAGATTGCGCAGAGAAGAGGAAGTGCTCGGTTGCGGTCTGCCGCCGAAGTCGATCGCGTTCTCCTGCGGACCGAACAGCGTCGAATGGGAGATGCGGGGCATCCCCTCCAGGGCGTCGATCAGGTCGTTCCGTTCCATCTTCTCCAGCAGACCGAAGAGGCGTTCCGGTTCATCAAGCAGAGTGATCGTCCCCGGCTTCAGGTGGTTGAAGAGAGTCGAAGTCAGCAGTTCCTCGTTTTCGGAGTGGAAGACCCGGGACATCACCGAGATCCGGTCCAGATCCTGCACCGAGCGTTGCGACGCCGGATCGAACTCCCGGATCGAATCGATCTCATCGCCGAAGAACTCGATCCGGTAGGGGTTCTCCGCACCGATCGGGAAGATGTCGATGATTCCGCCTCGGACCGCATACTCCCCTACAGTGTCGACGATATCGGTCTTCTCGAATCCGCCGAGCGCAAGACTCCTGGCGAACTCCTCGAAGTTGACCCCTTTTCCCCGCCGCAACTCGATGACGCTTGCGCCGATGTCCTGCGAGGTCGGCACCCGCTCGGCCAGCGTTTCCAGATCGGCCAGAATGATCCGGACCGGATTGTCGCTCAGGACCTTCAGCACATCGGTCAGCGAGATCACCTCGGCGTCCAGCGTCTCCCGTGTGGTGGCGCCGGTATGGTGTTCCTCACGGAAGAGGAGGACGTGTTCGCTGCCGAGGAGCGTTACCAGATCGGCGTGGATCGAGTCGATCTCCGCTCGCTCCTCATGCAGCACCAGCAACGGTTCTCCCAGTCGCTGGTAGACCACGGCCGCCGCAAGTGAGCGGAGCGAACCGGCCAGACCGGCAACCGAGGCGTTCTCTCCGCTGCGAAGCCGTTCAAGCAACTCGCGAACGGGAGCGCTGCGGGTTATGGTATCGAGAATGTGGCGCATGGATTTCTGATGGATAGATCGTTGCCGATCCTGTCGGCAAGAGGGTGGAAAAATATCATTCTTCGGATTACGGCGGGGGAGGTGCAAAGATGATTTACGGGAAATGGCGTAACTTCAGAAGTTCGAATACCCTTTCAGGAAATCACTTTCAGAACATCGCTATGATTCGATACGTTCTCGTTCCGACTGCAATCTTTCTGGCCTTTGCATTCTCTGCACGTTCTCAAAGCTGGCAAACCTTGCCGACGCCGATGGCTGGTGAAGCCTACGGCTTTGCTCATAACCCTGTCACCGGAACCGTTCTTGCCGTAGCCGGTAGTTATGGGATCTACCGGTCGACCGATCGGGGAAACTCCTGGGAAATCACCGACTCGGCAACGACGGGGAACGATGGATACGGGGCGGAGGTCATTACCTTTGCCGATGGGATCTTCTGGGCTCACTCCCCACGGGGGCAATTACTCCGCTCTGACGACGATGGTCGTTCCTGGAAGTTGGTAGGGGTGCTTGCAGGCGTACCCGACTCTCCCCACGACATCTTTGTGGAAGGAGATCTAATGATTCTCGGCAGACATCGATCCACCGACAGAGGGAAGACATGGAAGGTGATGTCGACGTCGATCGGCTTCCCTTCGAAGATTGTTCGACTGGGGGATCGGCTTTTTTCCTCGGCGAGAGGCGTCTTCTCATCGACCGATGACGGGGTGACCTGGACCCAAGAAGCCTTCTCGGGGAGGACCGTCAGTCCGATTCTGGCTAAGGGGGATACGCTGATTGCATTCAGTTCCTGGAAGCTTCACATCTCCGTTGATGGCGGGAAGACCTGGGAAGAGCGGGGAGAACCACGATTTCAGGACCTGAACGATGCCGTCGTATTCGGCGACTATCTGTACGCGCTCGATTCCGACGGTTTGCTCCGGAGTGGTGATCTGGGGCAAAGCTGGGATACGCTGCTCGGTCAGGGCATCCCGGCTACCGCCTTTCTGTTTCTGGATAACCTGATGCTGCTCGGACGGTCGGAATATGGAGTATTCCGGGCCGAAACACAGGGGGATGTTGTGCGCCCGGATGACTGGTATCAGACTGGTCTGATCGAGTCGGTCAGTTGGTCGACGCAACGTTATGGGGTAGCACAGTCCGAATTGCTCTTCGATGACGATACCATGTGGGTGGCGGCAATCAACGGTCTGTATTCGCTGGCTCCCGGCGAGGACCACTACCGCCTTCGCTTCCCCCTGTTGAATTCCGGATCCACTGATTTTCCCGTTTTGTCCAACGTCGGCAACGGCGAGATGTATGTGAAATTACGGTTCACCGTCTACGGCACGAAGGATTACTGGCGCACATACGAGACGGGGCAGATTCCGGGACTGCCGTATCGTGTCGGCTCGTGGTTGATTACCGACAATCTCAGACGTTCCAGCGACGGAGGGAAGTCCTGGGAGACCCTTACTCCGGATGAAATTGAGGGTTCCCTTGGACAATTACTGGTGGTGGACACGGTGCTGATCGGCCGTTTCAAACAGCCATCACATGTGCATAAGTTATGGAAATCCACCGATGTCGGGCAGACCTGGACACGGATCGATGGACCGGATTCGATCTCTCCGTATGCCGCGATGACATACAATGACGGAGTGATTACGGCAATTACGACAGTCGGGGCAACCAGGGCTATCCATTTCTCCCGCGACAGCGGCAGAACGTGGGGAATGGTACCGTTTGACATCCCGCTGGCGATCTTGGCCGGTGCCTCGTACGGCAACGGAAGATTCTACGCGACTGGTGGAACTGATATAGAGAATGGCGTCTATATCTATCGGGAGGGGAATGGATGGCAACCGATCCTTGAAGGGCTTCCTGCCGCTACTCTTGATCCGTATAGCGAGTATACTCTGTACGATATGGCCGTGCGAATGTACGGACCCGATCTTTACCTGTTGAGAACCTATATACTTCGTTATGATACGCGCATCCTTTCCGTTCATTCGAGAGCACATATTCTTCAGCAACTTGATCTTCGATGAACGTATCCCGATTATATCCGTATTCCGCTTGAGTCGGGCAACTGCGATGTCACTTGCCACAAACCTCGTTATGCACCATGACAAATCATCAAACTTGCGTTATCCATCCGTTGCCGATGTGTGTGGCCTCGTTCCTGCTCTCCTTCTTTGTCTTTGTCGGTGGGAGTCTGCTTACTCTTTTGGCACAGGTTCCGGAGCTGGAGTGGGAGTGGCGATTTGCCGAGCCGACCCCTCACACGATGAACGGCATACACTTCTTCAATGATCGCGTCGGGATCATGGCCGGTACCTCCGGGACGATATTGCGGACGACCGACGGAGGAGTGTCCTGGGAGATCCTCAGGGGCGGGACGCGGTGGGATTTTATTGATGTTGTCCCTCAAGGTGAGGATCGGGTCTGGCTGCTGTCCGGCGATACCAATATCCTGATAACGACTGATCAGGGGATGACATGGCGGACGCCGGAAGACCTGCGTAAGAGGTTTATCATGCGTATGAATTTCCTTGATGAGCAGACCGGGTTTGCCCTCAGCTATGCCGATACGATCTATCGGACGGAGGACGGGGGAGAGACCTGGCGGAACACGGGGAAAACCCTCCCTCGTTATCTTAACCGCTTCTCGATCTGTTTTGTCGACACGTCTGTCTGGCTTTGCGGACAGGACAATGGCGATATCTACCGGACTTCCGATGGCGGCATCACCTGGGAAAAAACGTCGCGCGAGAAGGAGTTCTCGGAGTTGATTGCCTCAATCGCCGTTTCGGATGACGGGACGCTCTATGCAGTTGGTTCGAGAGCACAATTTTTGCGGAGTGATGACGGGGGATTAACCTGGACAAGTCCTCCCGACCTCGGTTACTCCGGAAATGCGGAAAAGGTGAAGATTATCGCAGGAAAAATTCTGATCCACGGGTCAACTCGCCCTCTCGTGTCGGTTGACGGCGGTGAAACGTTCAACCATCCGCATAACGAGGATCCGAACTACATTCAGGCGTTTGCCATGACAGTGATCGGAAACCGGATCTGGATGACCGGCGATCGCGGACAGATCCTGAGTAGTGACGACAACGGTCGTTCATGGCAGTCCTCTTTTATCATCAAACGACTGGAGCCGACCGGACTTCTGTTCTTTGACCAGGAGACCGGACTGATGTCTTCGCGATATGAGAGCAAATACGGTTCTTCATTTTTCCGAACAACCGACGGAGGGAAGACGTGGGAATTTGATGACCGTTCGACCGACTGGATTTCGATTCACGGTATGGAGCGGGTCGGGGATCATGTCTGGATGTTCGGCTATGGGGGAGCGATCTACTACTCGGGGGATCGGGGAGAGACCTGGGAGACCCAGAGCAAGGGGGCAATCGGCGGGGAGGAATTGGTTGCGATCAGCTTTGCGGACCAATTGCACGGCTACGCTGTCACGGAAGACGGATTGCTGATGCGGACGCAGGACGGCGGGGACTTCTGGGAGCTGCGGGAGTTCTACGAGTTCGATACCAGGTGTACTGATATCTCGGCTCCCTCTCCCGATTCCGTCTGGATCAGCACGGCGGCGGGATATATGCTCCTGTCGACCGACGGTGGAACCTCCTTCTCGAAATCAGTAGTCTTTAAGAACACAAATCCGCCTTCCATCTATGCTGTGCAGTTTGTTGATCCGATGGTTGGCTGGATTACCCCCTATCATGAGGGCATTATGAGGACAACGGATGGCGGAGCGTCGTGGCACCAGCTCTACTCCGGCCTTACCACCTTCTCTTCAATGGATTTTCTGGACCGGCATCATGGCATCGCCACGGTGCAGAACGAGGTCTGGCTGACCGATAACGGAGGGGAGACGTGGCAGAGGAATGCCGATCAACTCGGCAAGCTTTCTACAGTGCTTTCTTACATCGATGAGTATGGTCTGTGGGCTGTTACCAGTGTCGGCGGTCTCCTGCATGCCGAATATTCTTTCCTCACTGTGGCTGACCCTCCGTCTCCCCCTTTCCTTCAAAGCTATCCCAATCCGGCTTCCGGACGGATTACCGTTGCCGGATTGCCGGTGCAGGGGCAAACGTATACAGCCGTTCTCACAAATGCCATCGGTCGTGAAGTTCTGCGGGACGCGGTCCGGAGCGCAGGGGGGAAGGTGACGATCTCCCTTCAGGGATTGTCGGCGGGGGGGTATTTCCTGCGGCTGAGAGGACCGGGGGGGATTTTTGAATGTCGATTTGTGATTGTCGAATAGCGAGAAAGAAAACGGAGAGGGGTGACGGGTCGGGAAGACTTGTGGGGACAACGTCTGCAGTCTCCACACATTCATCATCATTCAAAACGGGAGCAAAACGTTGATGAACATCCGGTACCTGAAAACGTTTCCTCTGTCCCTCACTCTTTTCCTTCTCTCTCTTGCCGTCGGTTGCGGCGGGGCGGGAAAGTCGGTCGGCCAGTTCACCGAGATACAACAGCCTCTTTATCGGTGGAATTCACTCGCCTTTCTTCAGAATAACGAGATTGCCGTCCGGAATCTCGGCTCCCCGATCAACACGAACAAGGATGAGTACGGGCCGCAGTTCGGTCCGGGAGGAAAAGAGTTCTACCTCAGTCGGGGAGGAAACGGACAGTTCGATATTTACTATTCCAGGGTTGGGTCGTTCACTTCTCCGGACTTCGGTCTTCCCCCGGAGCGACTCTCCCCACCGGATCGGAGAATCGGAAGCATCACCTACGCCGGCAACGGCAGCCGTGTCGTCTTCGTCGCCTGCCATCTGGCCGATGGAAAGGGATCGTGTGATCTGTATGAAATCGAAGGGTACGGAACGGCCGATGCCGCATCGGTCAATATCGACCGGGTGAACACTCCCTCCTGGGAAAGTTCGCCGATGCTCTCCTACGACGGGACGCAGTTGTTCTTCACGACGCTGTCGGCGGGAAATGCCCTCGCGGCCGGTGTTCGCGAAAACGAACATTCCAACATCATGGTGAGTCGCCTGGACGATGAGGGGGAATGGGGGCTTCCGGCGGTTGCGGAGAGGGTGAACTCCGGTACGAACGAAGACACCCCTTTTCTTGTGCGTGGAGATTCCGCGCTCTACTTCTGTTCGGATCGTCCGGGAGGATATGGAGGTCTGGACATCTACGTTTCGTTCAGGGAAAAGGATGGAGGCTGGGGAACGCCGTACAATCTCGGCTATCCGATCAACACCGAGGCCGACGAGCGGAGCTTTATCGTGACGCCCGACGGCAAGGGGATGTACTTCGCATCGAACAGAAAAGGGGACAGTACGGCCGGCGGCTATGACATCTACGTGGCGGAGTTCAAGGATCGCTGAGCGGGAATTCGCCGGTGTTCCGTTTACCGATCCTGCGCCATCTTTCTCCGCACTCCCTTCAGATACGGAATCGTGATGTACCCGTTGGCGATCAACCTCCCCACCGTCACCGCAATTGCGGCGGCGACGGCACCGACCATGTTCAATAGAGGGATCAGGACCAGAAGGATCGCAACGATCAGCGTCACCTCGATGGCGGTGGTGATCGATATCTGCGCGGTCTCGCCGACGGCGACGAGAACACCCCGCTGGAACGAGAGGAGGGAGGAGGTCCCCGGCAGCAGAACCATGATCTGCAACGGCAGCATGGCGAATGCGGCCAGTTCCGGCTTCAGCCCGGCGACGTTCTCGAACCACAGAGAGGCCAGAGGCGTGAAGGCAACCAGCGAGATGGCCGCAACAGTGCTGAGGCTGATGACGGCCGTGAATCTTCCGAGCGGACGATACCCCTCGAAGTTCTCGCCGATCAGGGCGATCACCACCTCCTGCCATGCCAGACCGATGCCGCGGAAGAGGAAGACGAAGCCGGTCAGAGCCGGCCAGACCGCCAGCGACTCGAGTGCCATGTCGCTTCGCCCCATGAAGAGGACGATCATCGGCGGCGCTCCCAGTCCGATCATCGAGGTCAGGGCCAGGGGGAAATAGAAGGAGGTAATCGCTCCGTATGTCAGCGGTTTCCCTTTCGGCTCGGTTCCCATCAGCCGCTTCATGCTCTTTATCACCATGAACCGGGCGGCAATCCCCTCGCCGACAACCGCAAGTGAGAGGGATGCGGCACCGACCACGATCCCCTCGGCATGAAATCCCTGACTGAAGAGAAGGGCGCCGATCCCCATCGAGGTAAGGCGAATCATCGTTCCCCAGGCCACACGCCGCGTCAGTCCGTCCCGTATCAATACGCCCTGATAGAACCGACGAAATCCGATGGCGGCCGGCCAGGGGATCAGCAGGACCGTTCCCAGATGGGCCAGTTCGGTGATCTCCGGCGTCAGACCCATCAGATGTTCGGCGAAGGGATAGAAGACCGGCGGGAGGGCAAGCACCACCATCAGGAGAGTGAGGATTCCGTTGAGCGTATAGGTGTAGTTCCGAAGTTTCAGATAGGAATCCCGATCCTTGACCAGTGCCGTGGCCGCGCTCAGAATCATGATGATCGGCGCCTCGATGAACAGGGCGATGTTGAAAGCGACGCCGTAGGCGGCAAGGTTCGGTTCCTGATTGGGGAGCCGGGCGATAACCGCCGTCAGGATCGGTCCCTCGATCGACATCATCAGCCATGTGGCCGCCAGCGGACTCCAGAACCGGAAGATGAATCCCGGAGTCAGTTGCGAGGAGGGGGAAGACTCCGTTTCCGTCGTCTCCGCTTCGTTCCCGGTCGGTCTGGTCTGTGCCGCGCTCTCTTGCATTGGTTCATCATCGATCAACCGTCGCAAACTACCGTTCCGCACTCAATAATGGATGTCGACATACATCCTGCTACAGCGGAACGGCCGGTAGCGGGGAGTGATGGGACGTGACGTTGCGAAGCTCTTCTTCAGGCCGGTTCGGACCGGGTTGATCCGAACGTTTCGGGGGCCGTTTTTTCTCTTGTTTAGCCGTGATTCGGAGGCAAAACCCTGTCTGAAGAAAATTTGCCGGAATCCCCCCTTCCGATTTCGGTTTTTCTTATATTATCATTCGAAATTTTGCTGGAATCGCCGATAGATTTATCCGGTGTAACCAGCGTGCAGCATCGGGCTGTAATTTCGTATCCGTTAATCTAATCGGGGGAACCATGGCAGATCGCTATCAACAGCTCAAAGACCTTGTTGAGAGCTTCGAGCAGGATTTTAACAAATTCTACGACAAGCAGAACAAGGCGGCAGGTGTTCGGGTGCGTAAGCACATGCAGGAACTACGGCAGCTTGCCCAGGACATTCGCGGAGAGGTGCAGGACCTGAAAGGTCAGTGGGATACGCAGGGGTAACGGGCGGAAACGCTGCATGCATTATTCTTCCGGGCGGTCTCGTGCAGTCTACCTGTTGACTGCCGAGGGCTGCCCGGATTCTTTATGGTGAAATGATGAACGGAATGGTCGAAGACAAGGATGGGGGTTCAGGAGATATGATTGCGACGAGGGGCAAGGATGAGTATGCCGGACTGAGGGGTGAAGCGAAAGAAAAACGGAGAGGAGTGTTTCGGTCCGGTCCGGCTCTCCCCCCTCTGCTGATCCTTCTTGTCATTGCGGCAGTCGGATGCGGCGATGACGCCCCGCAAATCCGGGAAGATCCCGATGCAGGGGTGGTCGATATGAGTTTTCCCGATCCGGTCTTCTCGGGAAACCGGACGCTGGACACGCTCTTCTCCGTCGATTTCGACGACGACGGTCGGCGTGAGTATGTGGTCACCAGCATCGAGGATGGGAAAACGGTGCCGGTGAACGGACGGGCCGATCGGCTGGAAATCTACCGGTTCGATACGGCGACCGGTGCCTGGAATGTGGTGCTGACCGATACGCTGCTGTGGACCACGCGCTACGATCTGCAGGAGTTGACCGGAGACCGGGCATCGGAGCTTGTGGTGGAGACCTTCGGTGGCGGGAACGATCCGACGGCGTCGCAGGGAATGATGATCTACAGCGGTCACGGCCGTCAGATCCGTCGGCTTCTGGAGGTGCCGGATGGTGCGCCGACGGTCAGACGGATCGAAGGGATGACACAGCCGGTGATTCTGGTCCGCAGCGAGTACTGGCCCGAGTTCGTTCCCCACTTCCGGTCGACCACCTATGTTTCCGATCTGCTCAGTCTGACCGAAGGGAAAGTGGAGAGTGTCCGGGGCAAA
>CBFGQN010000017.1:0-16357 GCA_965650895.1 uncultured Ignavibacteria bacterium
GTCGGCTGTTGCGGTGATAAGGACAGGATGAAATTCTCCGAACGGGAACGTGTAGATAAACTGAAGCGTATCGGACCGCTTCTCGCTCCGCACAACCCGGCCCCGCTCGTCATGAAACGTCCAGACGCCGGACGGGATGCCGTTGGAGAACATCCGCCGGGCAAAGACTCTCCCTTCCGTATCGAACTCGATCCACTCCCCCTCCTTCCGTCCTCTCTCGTAACGTCCGGTCTGCCATATCGATCCGTTCCGGTTGAAGAACGTATCCCGTTGTGTGCAGAAAGGATCATCGTCTTCCGCAAACGAATGTTCGTAGAGAAAGATCATCTCAAACGGATCGACAAGAGGAGACCGTTCGGGAAGAGTATCACCTCTGTTTTTCCCATCGGCGGCAACCGAATCCGGCCCTGCCGAATCCGCATGGATATGATCCCCTTCATCCTTTGTCATCGAAAGACAACCGCAGAGGAGGAGGAACGCAAGACAGGGAAGGAAGAAGTTCATCCCGCCTCCACGCTATATTCGGATGGAGCGACCTGATCCCGGCCCCGCTCACGCACGATCCGCTCCACCCATCCGATCCCCACAACAAGGAGCATCAGGTAGTGAGCAATAAAGAACCGTTCCTGCACCGAGGGGAAGAGAAGCAGGCGGAGGACGGCAGAACCCAGAATCAGCAGGAACATTCCTCTCTCCCGTTCGGTCGTGCCGAATCTTCGTACCAACGGCAGGGCAATCGCGCCGATCACCAGAAGGACCATCACCCACGTCATGTTGAAGAAGGAGAGGGACTCCTTGATCAATCGCAGATATCCGCTCCCCGATCCCGCATGATCGAAGGCGAACCACCAGTCGAAACCGTTGCCGACCGCCGGACCGATCAGCAGCAGCGCGGCGATAATTGAAGCAAGCAGAGCGATATATCTTCCGGTCGTCACATTCGATTCGCGACGGAACGGCGGAAGGAATCGAAGAGAGGTAAAGATCACGATTGCATAGATGGCATAATCAAGGCGCGTTGCAACGGCAAGGAGAGAGAGGAACCAGAGCACGGAGAGACGATACGTTCCGCGATAGATCATCAGGAAAACGCAGAGAAGGAAGAAGACGGCCGGTCCGTCCGGCGTTGAGAGCCGGGCCAGCTCGGTGACCGGATAGATCGCAACGACGAGAAGGGAGAGGATGAATCTGCGGAGGGGCGGGAGAAGTCCGCCGAGCCCGAACCAGAGAAGGAGGGCAATGGCGAAATATGCCGACAGAGGAACAAACCGGACTGCAACGGTATACGGTAATCCGATGAGTCGTCCCACCATGATCGTAGAAGTGTATAGCGGCTTGACGCGATAGAACGGAAGCCGGGACTGAAAGAACGCCGCATCGCGATAACAGCGTTCCCTGTACTCGCCGGTCGTCAGAACGTTGAACGTTTTTTGAGGGAGTTCCTCCTGAATGATCCTGTAGGTCTCCGCATGAACCTCCTCTTCCCCCTCCCACTCAAGGGCACAGGCGATGTAGGGAATCATATCCCAGTTATGGAACGGTTGTTGCGACAGAGTAAAGGTGAGAGCACCGGCTACGAGAACAAAGAGAAGAGATGCCGCGACGGTTGCCGGGCGGCGGCGGTCGGGAGATGAACGAGAGACCGTACTCATCGGAATTTCCTGATTGTTGAATCCCTGATTCGCTGAACCTGACCTCTATGACGATTCGCCGGAATATACAGGCGTGGATGTCGCCGGTCCCGGTTGAGGGTGAGATTGAGAGTAGGGGACAAAGATTTTTGTCCCCAGGTTCCCGAATCCCTCACCACCAACCAGTCAACAACCGAACCAGGCAACTATGACAACGCTGCTCTTCTCTTCGGGGTTGCCCGAAACAACTCATCCCCCTCCGGGTCTCCTGACGTCGGCGTAAAGCCGACGGCTACCGATTCTCCCGACTCTCAACTATTCAACCATTCAACTACGACAACGGTTTTACCCCTACCGACTCACGACTCTCAACTATTCAACTACAACAACTTCCTCACCAACACCCGAGCCTTCGTACCAACCCGCACACGGTTGTAGAAGAAATTTTTGATCGGCGAATAGGCATAGGTTTCCCAGACGATAACGGAGAACCCGGTCTTCTCCGCCAGGACGTTGAAGGACTTCCGGCTGAACTCGTTGCAGTGGCCCGGTCGCCAGTCGGGCGAGTACTTCTTTTTTCTGAGTCCGCTCCTCTCGAGAAGACGCTTCAGCCTGAAGCTGATCCCCTCGATGTTCGGGAATTCGAGCAGGGCATATCCCCCGGGATTCAGCAGATGATTGATCCTCTTCATCGCCTCTATGGAATCGGGGAGATGCTCCAGGACGTGCCGCAGCGAGACAAGATCAAACTTCCCGTCAGAGGGTGTCCATTTCAGGAAATCGGCGACCTCGACCTCGATTCCCAGACGTTGCCGGACGTTTTGTGCAAGGAAGCCGGAAAGTTCCAGTCCTTTCACCTCCCATCCCTCCTTCCGGATCGTCGCCATCAGCGCGCCGTTGCCGCAGCCGACATCAAGAAATCGTCCCGGCCTGCGGAGATGCCGACGGATAAATCGTCCACTTGCAAACGACCCCCTGTTGATGAAGGGATCGTCCGGATCGCCGTACTCCGTCGCATACTTCTCCTGATGTTCGATCAGATCTAGTCCCCTCAGGTCCAGATTGACCAGTCCGCATCGGTCGCACTTGTAGAAGAGGAACTCTCCCTCGGACCCCTGTCTGTAGTAGAGGTGAAGATCTTTCCCTCCGCAAAGACGGCACGCCATTCCCGATACCTGCTGGGGATTATCCATCCTTCTTCGGCTTCATCAGGAAGAGATAGGTCTCCTGTTTCTTGATCGCCTCAAGGAAGGCAAAGACAATCCGCTTCAGCAGGGGAGATTTCCGCTCCATCCTCTCGTACTTCTCCTCGGTCTCGGTCTGTCCGGCCCGGATGTGGGAGACGTTGACCGCCCGAAGCGTTTCGAAGGAACCGGAAAAGAACCGGGAGACATGTTGATGGGAGTTGAAGTGATGCGGGTGCGTGGGATCGAGAATCCGGTAGAGGCCGAGAGCGGAATAGATCCCCCCGAGCGTTCGTGACTTCGTCACGTTCAGCAGCACCACCAGTCGTCCGTCCGGCTTCAGTTGCCGCGCCAGCACGGCCGGAACGGCGGAGAGATTATCGATATGATCGAGCGAGTTCATACCGAAGATCGCATCGGCTTTCTTCTCAACCAGACGGTTCAGGTCTTCCACTTTTCCCCGGATGAACCGGACATCTTCGGCAAGATGGAAATGTTCGCGATAGAAATCGATCAGCGGATCGACACCGATCTTCTCCCCTTTCGGGACCGACATCAGAACGGTGGTCGGACCGCAGCCGACGTCGATGCAGAGTCCGTCATCGGAGAACTTCAACTCGGGCAACTCCGCGAGCATCCGGCGCCAGTAGGCCCGGTGAAGGCGGAAGTATTCCTCCCGGTCGATCGCCTCGGAGCGACGCGAATAGAAATTCCGCTCACGCCGCTGCGCCGCCTTCCAGCGATCTTTCTCGGCAATGTCCTGAATGAAGGTGCGAATGCTCATAGAATAATCGGAAAACCGGAAAGATACAGAAATGTCTTCCGAAGCCCGCCATTTTACCGGATTGATGCACTCACGGCCGATCCCCATCCCCACACCCCTTTCAACCACGCGACATCCTCACAACATCATGCCGCCGCAACCTTCGCATGAACTTCCGCATTGCGCGCAGGAAGGTGGAGATCATGCGAACATCCAGAAGAAGCCGGAACCGGACGAAACGCCCGGTGTTGTTCAGCGGCCCGACCGCAAAGAGTTTCGTCATCTTCGCAAACCCCTCCATATCGGTCTCGAATCGGCCGTTGACCGTCAACGTGTCGTAGCCCCAGTCGAACCGGAAGATGAAGTTGAGACTGTCGGAGTGCATCCGGACATCGTACCGGTCACCCTGCTCCCTTTTCACCAATCCCTTTTCAAACGAAAAGCTGTAGACGGCGGCAAGATCGTACACGAAGATGGTGAGGGGCCGGAAGAAGCCGAGTGCCGGGAGGCGGCGGATGAGGCCGATCAGGAACGTGTTGTTCCGGGAACGTATTCGCTCGACGTATCGCCGTGCGGATTCCATCAGTTCGGCTTCCGGAACGCTCTCGGAGGTATGGTACGTCTTTGCCGACAGATCGTAGTCCGCACGGTATCGCTCCAGCCGCAATCGATTCTCCCACTGCTCCCCCACCTTCCAGATATCCCCGGGATAGAGAAGGACCGGCTCGGAACCGGCCTCGGCAACGGCAGCGACAGCCGACTCCGGAGAGTTGATGCCGTCATTGTTGTAGCGGTTCTCCTCGTGCGAGAAGTAGACGAAGCTGGCGAACGGGACGGTCCATTTCGGCCTGAAGACTTCGATCTGTCCCTTCATGATCTCCAGCTTCGACCGTGCCGACTCCTCCCGCAACTCTCTGTCCGGAACGTTCCCCTTCCATGCGGCATAGCTGAACTGTGTGAAAAGAAGATCGACCCGGCCGGTTACGTTCCGGATGTCCCGGGCGTTTCCCTCTCCGTCGACGACGCAATCGTTGATGTTCAGAATCCGGGTGCCGTCGCAATTGTAGAGGATCCACGAATCGAAGAAGGGGACGTTGCCGCAGATGACTTCCAGACCTTCGACAAGGGGTACCGGCTTCTCGTGCGGAAGTTCGCGTGTCGCGAAGCCGAGCCCCCGGCAGAAATCGATCACCTTCCGGTCTCGGGTCTCCTGAAAAAGGACCGTCACGTTCCGGCGATACTCCTCCGGGATTTTCTTGAGAACCGGAGGGGAGAAATGATCCGGGTGTTCGTGCGAGAACCAGATGTAGTCGATGTGACGAAAGGCCTCCATATCGAACCGGTAATCGCAAATCAGATCCCATCCGTTGTTGAAGGCGCTTCCGAAGAGCCAGGGATCGTTGATGATGCGCGTGCCGTTGAATTCCAGGAGGAAGGAGGCGTGGTTGATGAATCGGATCGTCATACGCATGACTCCGCAAGGTGTTGTGTGAACGGGTTACGAGAGGATCGCAGAACAATATCCGCTCCCTCTCAGGGGAAAAGCAAGGGATTAATTCATCCCCCCGATATCCGATAAGTATCCCTATGCCCCCGGTTTTCTCTCCCTCGACGTGCCACATTTCGTCGTTCGTAATTCGATGTGAGAGAATCCCTTCACCCCTGCCGGCTTCCGTATTTTGCCGAAACGATTTTCGGAAGCGTCCCCTGATGACGGCTTCCACAAACCATCGTTTCTCACGCGCAGTGATCTCATCGTGACCACGTTCCGCCGCTTTCGCATCATCCACTCCGTTGCCGCATGGCTGGACCGCTTGCAGCCTCCGGCTCCGGTTATGCTGGGGGGATTGGCTCTTCTGGTAGGACTGGCAAGCGGCGTCGGCATCTGGCTCTTCAAACATCTCATCAAGGGAGTCCATCATCTGACGCTGGTCGACGGCGGAGAACTGCTCGATTCGCTCGGAGTCTGGGGCGTTGCGCTGGTGCCGATGCTGGGAGGATTGATTGTGGGATTGATGGGACGTTACCTGATCGGACGGGAACGGCGCGAAGGGGTCTCCGGCATCATCGAATCGGTGGCGCTTGCCGGAGGACGACTCCGCTACCGGCTTCTCCCGGCGAAGACGACCGCCGCGGCGATCTCCATCGGCAGCGGCGCCTCGGTCGGTCCGGAAGATCCGTCGGTGCAGATCGGCTCGAACATCGGATCGATGCTCGGCCAGTGGTTCAATCTCTCGGACGAGCGTGTCCGCTCGCTCGTCGCCGCCGGAGCTGCGGCCGGCATCGCCGCCGCCTTCAACGCTCCCTTCGCCGGCGTCTTCTTTGCCCTTGAGCTTATTTTAGGTGAGATCGGCGGGAGCGCCCTGAGCGTGGTGGTGATGGCCGCGGTCGTCTCCTCGGTCTTCACCCAGGCGGTCGAAGGACCGCAACCGGCCTTTCACGTTCCGGCCTATGAACTGAACTCCGTCTGGGAACTCGGACTCTACTTCGGACTCGGCGCTCTTGCCGGGCCGATCTCCGCCCTCTACGTCAAGCTTCTCTACCTCGCGCACGATCTCTTCGGCATGTGGCGCGTTCCTCGCTGGATCAAACCGGCTGCGGCCGGGCTTGCAGTCGGCATCGTCGGAATTTTTCTGCCGGAGATTTTCGGCGTCGGATACGAGACGATCGGCGGAATCCTGAACGGAGTCGACAAGGGGCTTCTCTTCCTGCTGCTGCTGCTGGCTGCAAAACTTGTCCTGACGCCGATCAGCATCGGCGGTGGGTTCTACGGCGGCGTCTTCGCCCCCTCTCTCTTTCTCGGCGCGGCTCTCGGCGCGGCGTACGGAACGGTGGCCGAATTCCTCTTTCCCGGACTCGGCATCATGCCCCCGGCCTTTGCGATGGTCGGGATGGCCGCCACGCTTGCCGGAGCGGTCCACGCCCCGCTGACCGCGATCCTGCTGCTGTTCGAGATGACGCACGACTACCGGATCGTCCTCCCCCTGATGTTTGCGGTCGTCATCAGCATGCTGATCTCCCAGCGCATCCGTCCCGAATCGGTCTACACGCTCGGTCTGCTCCGCAAGGGGATCCGGATTTCGCGGGGACGGGATGTCGATCTGCTCGATTCGATCACCGTGGGGGAGGTGATGCGCCGCGTACCGGAGACGCTGCACGAAACCGACTCGATCATCTTCGCCAAAGGTCGCCTGCTCCACCTCCACTCCCACGGTCTGCCGGTCCTCAACGCCGACGGCGACCTCGCCGGCATCTTGACGGTAGGAGATATCGAGGAGTGGGAGACGGGACATGAAGAACCGGAAGGGCGGCACGTAACGGTTGCGGAGATCTGCACGCGGGACGTGGTGACGACCCGGCCGGACGAGACGATCGGAGAGGCGTTGCGGAAGATGGGGGTGCGGGATATCGGTCGCCTGCCGGTAGTCGATCCGAGACATCCGAAAAAGCTCCTCGGCATTCTGCGCCGCACCGAGGTCGTCCAGGCCTACGATGCGGCCCTCAGCAAGCGGGCCGGTTTGCGCCACAAGGCCCGCCAGGTCCGGATCGGCGAGATCGGACGGGTGGACGTTCACGAGATCACCATCGAGAAAGGATCGCTCGTCGTCGGCCACACCGTCAGCCAGATCGCCTGGCCCCGCGATTGCGTCATCGCCTCGATCCAGCGGAAAGGACGGCTGCTGATCCCGCGCGGAGACACGGTTCTGATGGTTGGAGACGTCCTGGCGGTTGTTGCCGAAGAGGGAGGGGCGATTGCGAAAGTGCGGGAGATAAGTCGCGGAGAACGATAAGAACAACGACCGTGGAGAGTCTCTGCCGGAGGAACTTCCCCACGGTCGTTCGTTTTCATTTACTTGTGCATCGCATACCCCTGCGTCGCCAGTCGCACTCCCGATTCACGGTACGCCTCCTTCTCCTCCGGCGCCCAGGTACCGAGTCCGTCCACATATCGGTTGTACATGCAGAAGGCGGCGGCCACCAGCACCGCGTCATGGATATCGTCATCGGTTGCCCCGGCCTCGCGGGCCTCGGCAACGTCCTCAGCCGTCACCTCCCTCCCGTTCCTCTGCACCTTCTGCGCTATCGCCAGCAAGGCCCGCATCTTCGGACTGATCTCCGTCTCTTTCAACCCTGCCCGTATATCATCGAGCAGATCGACATCCCGTCCCATCAAGGCTGCGGCCGCGGCGGCATGGGACGAGAAGCAGAAGTGACAGTTGTTCCAGTTGGAGACCGAGGCGGCGATCAGTTCCCGTTCGGCTTCGGTCAGACCGGAGGGTCCGCGCAGAAGCGTCTGGGCCAGATCCGACAGGGGTGAGGCCGTGTCGGGTCGGTTGTGCAGCAGTCCGGAGATGCCGGGAAGGTTTTCGTTTTTCAGCGTGATGTGTGCCATCGGCAATTCATTGACCCGTATGATTTGTTCTGTAGATCGGAGGTGCGGGGTGCCGTGGCGGGATTTGCCGCGGCAAATCCCTACCGGCGGTGGTTTACGATCACCCTGCCGGTAACCGGTTCCCCTTCACCCTGCGTGATCCGGTAAAGATACGCCCCTTCCGGCAGATCGACTGCAATCGACGTGCTTCTGTCGGTCAACTCCTCCTGCAGAACCGTCCGCCCCAGCATATCGTGAAATGTGATCAGGGTCGGCTGTGCGGGTCTCTCCGGAAAATCGATTTGCAGCCGGTCGATAACCGGGTTCGGAGCCAGATCGACAACGATATTCAGGTTCCGGTCATCTCCCACCCCCAAACCGAAGGAGAGAGCAATATCATCCACAAAGAGTTCTCCCCCCTCCATCGGATTCAACGGACTGGTCGACATGAAGGCAACAACCACGGAATCGGCCACCACATCGCTCTGGTAGACCACCGGTATCTCGAACATCCGATACTCGTCGACCGGCGCCAGCGCAAGTTGTCCTCCGCCGACCACATCCCAGCTCTCGGTCGACGGATTGTACTTCTTGAGAATAATCATCGCCAGAGCCGAATCTCCGGCTGAAGTGGAAGTGAACCGGTAGAATCCGGTCAAAGCTGAAGGACGCCCGGTAACCGGAGTGCCGCCGGTAATGGGATTCAGTGAGTAGGTGGAGAAGTTAAGCTCCGGTTCGCCGTTGGCCGTCATGCCGGGAACGAATTCTCCGAAGACATTGACCGTCCGTATCCAGGCCGCATAGGTCCCGGTACGGGACATCGGCGACTTTCTGACCCCCGCCGAGGTGAACTCGGTCGCCGCATTGTTCGTTTTCCACCCGGTCGGTTCCTCCCAGTTGAACGGAGCGGGTCTGCCCGAAGGAGTCCACCCCTCGAAGCTTTCATTCGGCAGGTTCTGTCCCCGGGCCGGGAGAACAAGGAGCGTGAACAGGCAGAGAAGGGGAAGGCAAAGCTGAGCAGATTTCATCATCATGTCTCCGTTTGAATAATCCGTTTGAAGAGAATGTTCCATTCTCAGCAATAACCGACTACTTCAGAAACGGTTTCCATGACAAAACCGGGGAAAAAGAGGAGAGGAACAGAACTCCGCACCGGTACGGATACGAAGCTGTCGACTCTCTCCTACACCTCTCCGTCGGAACGGCCTTCCCCGGCCGGCAGCATCGGCTCGTACATCATGATCGCGTGGTTCTCCGTCACAAGCTCCACCCGCTCCTGCCCGGTCTCCCGATTCGTCACCCTCCGCCAGATCCGGTTATGTCGCGTATAGCCTCCCCACCACTGGTGACGGAATGCGTGATCGGTCTCGAAGACTTCATAGTCGTGCTCCCGGGAATGACTGCAACGGATCTCGCCGTGCAGATCGGTATCGCTGAGCCGGAGGTTGATCCGGAAGAGGTCATCGGTCGGATTGAAGATCTGGAGATCGACGTAGTTGTAGGCAAGCGTGGCCCCGCTGCCGAACGGAAGCGTCCGGTTGACGTCGGGAAAGACATCGTAGCTGTGGCGCCAACGCTCCTTTATTGTCAGGGGAGTGTGGAGAGCGATCCAGTAGAGGAGATTTCCCAGTTGACAGAGTCCGCCGCCGACCCCCTGTCCGATCCTTCCGTTCTCGATCATCAATCCCGGCAGATATCCCCTCCGTTCCGTCGGACGACCGACAAGCTTCCAGAGAGAGAAGGTCTCCCCCGGACGTATCAACAGACCGTCGATACAACTAATGGCGATGCGAAGATTCGTCACCTTGTTCCGCTGCAACTCCATATCCACATCCCGCAACGGACGCAGAAGGAGGGAGCGATGCTCCTTCCACAGGTGGGGCAACTCCTCCTTCGATATCGTCTCGCTCCACCGCTCCGGACCGAACCGCCATCCGAACCTGCGCTTCAGGATAAAGTACTCGCGGCCAAGTCTGCGACGGAGCGGATGACGCCGGCGGGGTCGTTCAACGACGGTATGAGTTGGGTTCATAACGGTATCGGCCGGTTCAGGGTAGTTTCGGATATGTTTAGTCCACACACGTCGGAATATCCGACGTTACCCTCCCTCATCCGGATGCCGGAAATGTGTTTCCACTCAAACTCCTTCCTTCTTTCCGACTCTTCCAAGAGCAAAGCCGATACCTCCGGCAACGACGGGAAGAAGAACGGTCAGCCAGGGGAAGGAATCGTTCTCCTCTTCGTCACCCTCCCCTCCCTCCTCTTCCATCCGGGACGTATCGGGCAGGTCACTCTGCGGAACGGCCACCGGTTCCGGTTCTTCATCGCCGGTCGTATCCGTCTCTTCCGGTTCCGTTTCCACTTTTCCCTCTTCGGTGTCCGACGCAAATCCTCCTCCCGGTCTGCGAAGATCAAACCAGGGCAGGTCGATATCGGCTACACTATACGTTTTCGTCCCCTCCGGACGAACGAATCGCACGTGATCGAATCCGCTCTGCATCACCATCGAGAGGGTGACCTCGTTTTTGATCGTGTTGAAATCGGGGACCGATCCGTTCAGCTTCATCACAACCGTATCCCCGGCGACATCCGCTTCATAATCGAACGCATAGGCTTCAGGTCGCTGAGCCTTGAGGCGCCCCATGATGTGCTGTACAAGATCGAGCGGAACGGTTCCGAGCATGTCGACATAGAGGACCGGACGGAGATAGCGGGGAGAGCGATCCGGCAACATACCGGCCCGCTTCCACATCCCCTGAACGTATTCGTCCTGATGCCAGACGAAGTACCAGATGTCGTGGGTGGCCTGTGCCGGAAGGGCGCAGATCATCATCAAAGCAAAAAAAACAGGGATCAGATTTTGCGGCTTCATTATCATCTCTCCTTCTTCATGGTGAAGTGAACATCAACAATTCGATTCTTTTCGATTTCGTAGCTTCGCCGACTCTGAAAAGATACATGTCCCATAGAAAACCGAAGCAGTACATGATTCGTTCAATCGACTCTCTTCCCCTGGCGGGAAATCGCATTCTGGTCCGCGTCGACTTCAACGTTCCGCTCGATGACGAGGGAAAAATCACCGACGACAAGCGTATCCGCGAGTCGCTGCCGACGATTCGGAAGATCGTTGAGGAAGGGGGCAAAGCAATCCTCGCCTCGCATCTCGGCAGACCGAAAGGAGAGAGGAATGAGAAGTACTCGCTGAAGCCGGCCGCCGAACGGCTGTGCGAACTGCTGGAACGGGAAGTGGGGCTTGCCCCCGACTGTGTGGGAGAGGATGTGCGAACGATGGTCGCACAGATGGAGGATGGGGACGTGCTGCTGCTGGAGAATCTCCGCTTCCACGCAGAGGAGGAGAAGAACGATCCGGACTTCGCCCGGCGGCTGGCGGAGCTTGCCGACGTCTACGTCAACGATGCCTTCGGCACGGCCCACCGGGCACATGCTTCCACCGAAGGGGTGACGAAGTTCGTGAAGGAGAAGGGGGCCGGATATCTGCTGTTGAAGGAGCTTGCCTATCTGGGGGATGCGGTGGACAATCCGAAGCGTCCGCTGGTGGCGATTCTGGGGGGATCGAAGATTTCCGGGAAGATTGACGTGATCAACGCGCTGCTGGATAAATGCGATACGATCCTGGTCGGCGGTGGGATGGTCTTCACGTTTCTGAAGGCCGAGGGGAAGGAGATCGGATCGTCGCTGCTGGAGGAAGATCGGGTGGAGATGGCCGGCGATCTGCTGAAGCGTGCCGAAGAGAAGGGAGTCCGCCTCCTGCTCCCCCGCGACGTGGTCGCGGCCGACCGGTTTGCCGAGGATGCGAAGACGGAAGTCGTGTCGGTCGACGCCATCCCGTCCGATATGATGGGACTGGATATCGGCCCTCTCACACGGGAGGAATTTGTGGGGATCATCTCCGGCGCAAAGACGATTGTCTGGAACGGCCCGATGGGGGTCTTCGAGATGGAACCCTTTTCGCACGGGACGAAGGCCGTAGCCGAGGGACTTGCCCTTGCAACCGGCAACGGCGCAACGACGATCGTCGGCGGCGGCGACTCCGCAGCGGCGATTGCGCAGTTCGGACTGGAGGAGAAGGTCTCGCACATCTCCACCGGCGGCGGCGCCTCGCTTGAATTTCTTGAAGGGAAGGAACTGCCGGGGGTGGCGGCGCTGGAAGGATAGAAGGGATCGGGATTCTTCTTGCGATGTGGCCTCGGCTGCAGATATTATACGTGCTGTAATCGGTAGTAAGGTCGCGAGGAACTGAAGCGGCACTCCGCTCTGCAAACCCTTTTTAGAAAGGGCACTAAGATTCCGCTACCATCGTTGTACAGGCGCACCCAATCGACACGTAACCCTGAACTCTGATGAAATTAACATTAACGATATCCCAGTCTCTGCAAGAACAACTGCGACGCGAAGCGACCAGACGGGGCACAAGTATCCAGTCGATAGCCGTTGATCTGTTGCGAAAGAGCATGATGCACACGTCCGGCTCCCTCGTTGATTCCGGACTGAACATCGACAAGGATTTTCAGGAACTTCTCGCCAAGATTCACTCTTTACCTTCACAGCCCCAGGACAGCAGGCAATCCGTGGAACCCCTTGTCCGGGCGTTGGAGCAAAATCAGGGGAACCCCGAATTCAATCTTGAGGAGTGGCGGAATGCGTGGGATCGAATAGAACGTGAAATGAAAGAACGAGACCGTTCCGATGATCTTGCTGAAGGCCATATCCGGGAATCATGACATCATATCTCCTCGATACCAATCACGCCTCTCCCCTTGTAACTCCCGGTCATCCTCTCAGGGGAAAGATTCTTGAAAACCTCCGGAAAGGAGACATCTTCTATCTTTGTGTTCCCGTTATCACGGAGACCCTGTTCGGTATTATTCAGCTTCCGCGCGCCCGACAGAACCGCGAAGAATGGCATCGGCTACAGCCCCTGATTCCCTGCCACATCCCTGACAAAGACGATGCTGAAACGGCGGCGGAACTTCAACACCTTCTGCGTAAACGGGGACATCAACTCTCCACCGTGGATGCACTGATCGCAGTTCTGGCTCTTCGCCACAACTGCATTTTGCTCAGCACAGACAGGGATTTTGAAGGCATCCCGGAACTGATACGGGAGAACTGGTTGTAGAGGGGATTCTCCCTCTTCTACCCTCCCAACAACTTCCTCGCCCTCTCCGCCGCCTCATACTCCCGTTCAAGTCTGCCGAAGATATAGACCGGCGTTCCGTCCGGCGCGAGTTCTATGTCCCCCTGCAATTCCGGCAACAGATCTTCCACCATCTGCGCCACGTCCTCCCGGCTCATCTCCTTCCGGGTCTGCTCCGGCAACGTCAGATAGATATCGTCCGGCGTCGTCCGCCACATGCGGTGGAGGAAGATCGACCGCATGATCTGCTTCTTCCGACTCCGCTTCAGTCGTGCGGCCTCTTTCCGCTTGATGAAGGGCCGGCGAAGCAGTGGAAGAAGAAGATAGGAGAGACCGAATGCCATTGGCATGGTGCCGAGCAGGAAATTTGCCGCAGCGGTACCGAAGAAGGGATGGTAGGCCGCCGCCAGGTCGTTCAGTCCTTCTCCCGGACCAAGGATTCCCCCGGCAAAAAGGATAAAGAGGGCCATAAACCCGATCAGGAAATTTCGTCCGCTCGAGTTGCCGGTCAACTTGTAGGGGGCTTCGTATTCCTCCCAGAAGGGGACAACGCTTCCGCCCGAGTAGGTCTCCGACGAACGGGTGACGAAATCCTCGAACTCTCCGACGACAACCCCCTCATCGGTCAGTCTCGGCTCGCCGCCGAAGCGGGCCAGATAATCCGCCATCCGCTCTTCGGCCTTCGGGAAGTCTCCTCCGGAGAGAGCAAGGACTTCGGCCGACGTGATGACCCCATGTTCCTCCCGCAGGAAGGCGGCCGCCTCTTTCTCGTTTTCCAGCGGATCGGTCTCCGCCCGCTCCGGACCGAGTGCGAAATCGTAGACGGCGATAAAGAAGGATTTCTTCTCCCTGTTCTTTCCGGCTCCTTTCGGAACCCGGGCTTCGCGGTAGCGGTAGCCGTGCTCGTCGATCCCGTAGCCGCCGGAGTAGGCCCGGGTCCAGAAGGCAAACTGAAGTCCTTCAAGGATGCCGCGGAAGAGTCCGCCGACCATATTCCCCCCGATCCCGTTATCCCGGTCGTCGTCATCCCCTCCGGCGCGGGATTTGGCAACGATCAGCAGAACGACGAGGACAACCATGACGAGAAAGAAGCCGATCAGGATCAGACTGATCCAGATCTTGTAGAAGACCTTGAATCCTCTCCAGAGACTCTCCCGGACCGAGGCCCACTTCTCGGCCAGGGTCTTTGTCCCCCGCCCCCGCAGAGGCATCTCGAAGTCGAAAATGATCCGTCCGTTATCGTCGTAGCTGACGCGCGTGACGTAGAGTTCCATCAGACGGGTCAGCGCATCCTGCGCTTCCGATACCGTCAGTCCGGTTGCGGCCGCGGCATCCTGCGGCGAGAGGCGTCCCTTCAGTTCGCCCAGTTTCTTTTCAACAAGGGCAAGCCCCCGTTCCGAAATCGTATGTTTCATAGCGTTGTAGTTCCTTGCCGAGAGATACGGTATAATGATAAGAAGTCATTCCGATTCCCCCTAACTTCCGATCAGGAGAAGTTTCCTGAACGACCGTATTTCGTAAGAATCTCAGCATGAAGAAAAGCACACTCTCTCCTTTCGCGTTCGGATGGCTGACGGCGATCCTGATCATCACGGCCTATATCATCGGAGGGGGACTGATCACGATGCTTGCGGCCGACTCCATTTCCATGGCGACCGGAGAAGTGGAGATCGGTTCGCGGAATCTTTTTCTTGCGGCTGCGGTCGGACAAATCCTCTTCCTTCTGATCCCGACGCTCGTCGTCTCGCAGCTCCATCCTTTCGGTCCGATCGAATCGCTGCGGCTTCGCCGACCGAAGACCTCCCATATCGTACTGGCAATCCTCGGCATCGTTGCTTGTTACGTGCTGAGCGCAACGTGGATGATTGCGCAGGAACTCTACATGGTCCCCGACGCTCTGCGCCCCTTCTACAACGAGATGAAGGGGAGCGCCGACTGGCTGGCAGAGAAGATGATGGTTGGAACCGACATCCCTCTGCTTCTTCTCGGTCTCTTCGCCATCGCAGTCGTCCCTGCCTTCAGCGAAGAGTTGCTGTTTCGCGGAATCATACAGCGAAGTTTCGAGGACCGTCTGAAACCGTTTGCAGCAATGCTCCTGACCGGACTGATCTTCGGTCTGATCCACGCCGAACCGACCAATCTGATCCCACTGGTCGGGCTGGGAATTTTTCTCGGTTTCATGGCCTGGGCGTCGCAAAGCATCTGGACGGTGATCGTCGGACACATGTTCTTCAACGGATCGCAGTTGCTGCTGATCAATCTTGTCCCGCAATCCGCCGGAACGCTTCTGGATCCTGAAGCGGCGCCGATGCCGCAGGATCTGATCACTCTTCTCCCCCTGGCCGTCGTCTCCCTGGTTGCCCTGGTCGCCATCATCCTCCGGATGAACAGAGAGGTTCCTCCCCTTCCACCGATTGCATAATCTCCGTATACCCTTGCCGGCGGCTGCCGGAACGATTCCCTGCCCCCGTCCCCCGTCCCCCCTCGACCTACCGATTGTTGCTTGTCCGATTCCCCCGCCGGTGCTATCCTTGTGCCGTCTTCTTCAGAAACATTATAACCTGGGAGTGAGTGTTCGATGCTTGACGTGAAATTTATCCGGGAGAACCTTGAGGCGGTGCAGGAGAATATCCGGAATCGCGGGGTGACCAATGCCGATGCGGCCCGGGTTGTCGATCTTTACCGGCAGCGGGTAGAGCTGGTTGGCCGGACCGAGGGGCTCCGCAAGGAACGGAACGAGAATGCACAGAAGATGAAAGGAGGAATCTCGCCGGAGGAGCGGGGTCCGCTGATCGAACGCGGAAAGGAACTGAAGGAAGAACTGGCCTCGCTGGAAGAGAAACTGGCCTCGGCAGAAGAAGAACTGAACCGGGAGTTGAAGAACATTCCGAATCTGACCCATCCGGACGTGCCGGTCGGCGGTGAAGATGATGCGCGGGAACTGGAACGGATAGGGGAACCCCGGACGTTCGATTTCGAGCCGAAGGATCACCTGGAAATCGGCAGGGAACTTGACCTGATCGACTTCGAATCGGCTGCCGATGTGACCGGGAGCAGCTTCTACTATCTGAAGAACGAAGCGGCCCTGCTGGAACTGGCTCTGGTCAACTATGCAATGAACGTCATCACCGCCCGCGGCTACATCCCCCACCTGACTCCGGACCTTGCGCGTCCGGCGATTCT
The DNA here is from genome assembly GCA_965650895.1 of uncultured Ignavibacteria bacterium. Classification (GTDB taxonomy): domain Bacteria; phylum Bacteroidota; class Ignavibacteria; order OLB7; family OLB7; genus JAGWAZ01. Next base: position 16,292 of record CBFGQN010000017.1, read on the forward strand.
GGAGGCGATCGGCTTCAATCCGCGGGGAGAGGAGTCGCAGGTCTACAACATCGAGGGACACGATCT
>CBFGQN010000018.1:0-16185 GCA_965650895.1 uncultured Ignavibacteria bacterium
CCAGCGCGGGAACCCTGCTGCGCGATTCATCCTGGATGGCGCGCAAGGCGGCCGCGTTGGGACTGACGTCGAAGCCGTGGGTCAAGACATCGTTGGCGCCCGGATCGAAGGTCGTGACCGAATATCTGCAGAACGCCGGACTGCTTGCCGATCTGGAGAAGCTCGGCTTTCACGTGGTCGGCTACGGCTGCACCACCTGCATCGGCAACTCCGGTCCCCTCTCTGAGGTGATCTCCGAGACGATCCGCAAAGGAAATCTCGTCACCTGCTCGGTCCTCTCCGGCAACCGGAACTTCGAGGGGCGCATCAATCCGGACGTCAAGGCAAACTACCTGGCCTCCCCTCCCCTCGTGGTGGCCTACGCCCTTGCCGGACGGATGGACATCGATCTCTACAACGAACCGCTCGGACATGATACGCAGGGGAATCCGGTCTACCTCAAGGATGTCTGGCCGTCGCGAGCCGAGATCCGCGCAATGGTGGAGCAGGGATTGAAGTCCGAGATGTTCTCCAACATCTACCAGAGCGTCTTCGAAGGGAACGAGATCTGGAAGAACCTCGATGTGCCGAGCGGCGACCTCTTCGCCTGGAATGCGGATTCGACCTACGTGCGGAATCCTCCCTATTTCGAGGAGATGACCGCCGAGGCTCCGGCAAAGGCAAACCCGATCCACGGAGCACGGGTTCTGGCCCTGCTGGGAGACAGCGTCACGACCGACCACATTTCCCCGGCGGGATCGATCAAGAAGGATTCGCCGGCCGGCGAGTACCTGATGGCGCACGGCGTTCTGCCGAAGGATTTCAACAGCTACGGATCGCGTCGCGGCAACCATGAAGTGATGATGCGGGGAACGTTCGCCAACGTCCGCCTGCGGAACCGGCTGGCGCCGGGGACCGAAGGGGGCTTCACGAACTATCTGCCGGAAGACCGGGTGACGACGATCTTCGAGGCGTCGATGAAGTACAAGGAGAGGGAGACGCCCCTGATCGTGATCGCCGGAAAGGAATACGGCACCGGATCGAGTCGCGACTGGGCGGCAAAAGGACCGATGCTCCTGGGCGTACGGGCGGTGATCGCCGAGAGCTACGAGCGGATCCACCGCTCGAACCTGATCGGTATGGGTATTCTTCCGCTGGAGTTCCTGCCGGAGGAGAACGCCGAGACGCTGGGACTGACCGGCAGGGAGACCTTCGACATCGTCGGCCTGGCCGAACTGTTCGAGAACGGATTCCCGTCGGAACGCCACCTGACCGTCAGGGCGTCCGGAGAGGGGAACAGTCCCTGCGAGTTCACCGTCAAGGTCCGGATCGATACGCCGCAGGAGATGCATTACTATCTGAACGGCGGCATTCTGCAGTATGTGCTGCGGGGACTGCTGGCACAACCGAAGGAAGAGGAGATCAGCGCCTGATCGGGTTTTCCCTTATCTTCAACTCTGCCTTCAGAATCTATACCGTTTGCGGGGAGGTCGGCGCGAACCTCCCCGCGACGTTTTATCTCACAACAACCGACAGCAACCGATGACCGCAGTCTCCCGGCTACCGGCTCTCTCATTCCTTGCCTCCCTTCTCCTCAGTTGTTCGATCAACCCGTTCGATCGGAGCCAGGTGCCGGTGATCGACGTCATGCAGGAGAACGGAACCCTGAAGATCGTCTGGAGTCCGCAGGGGGCCTGGAACGTTCGCGTGCTGCAGGGAACCGTCGACATCAAGGATCCGGCGAACACCCGTCCGCCCGGCCGGGGAGTGATGTGGAGCATATCGAAGAAGGAGCATTCCGTGACCTCACCGGTCACATACGGCGTTGAACAGACGGGGACGTGGTCGTCCGAAGCTCTCCCTTTGATTCCGGGAGAGACCTATACGGTCTATGTCCTGCGGGATGATCCGAAGGGGAGCGGAGACGGGTTCACGAACACGCACAACATCTACGAGGCGGCCATTGTCTTTACACAAAGGTGAAGAGGAAGATTCCGGGTTCTTTCTCCGGCGGAATTCCATGACCGGCACTGCAATCCCCCTCTGCAAATCCTCCGCACAAACGCCCTCCTCCGCATTCTTCGAACGGATCGACTCTCTGAAGTTGTCAGGGAAGCCTTTTGTGTTAGTTTCCTGACCGGAGCAGAGGCACAGATCGCGATGCCCTCCGACCGACAGGCATATTATTCCCTACTACTATGGCACATTCACAAGATTCCCGATCCGGAAACGGCACAAACGCAAACCCGGCCGGAGACAAGAAGAGGAACGGATGCTGTATTGTCGGTATCGGGGCCGGAGAGGGGAGCGCCGAGGGACTTGCAGAACTCTTCAGCCCGATTCCTGCTGACAGCGGCATGGCCTTTATCCTCATCCGATCTCAGGAGGCCGGCAAGGAAAATCCGTTGCCGGACATTCCGGAACTCCGGACCGCCATTCCGATACGCGTGGTCGAGGACGGGATGGCGATTGAGTCGAACGTGATCTACGTCGTTCCGCCGAATGCCGAGCTGACGGTCCGGGAGAACACGCTCCGCATCTCTTCCTTTGTAGAACCCCGCGACCGCCGCACGCCGATCGATCTCCTCTTCGGCTCCCTGGCCGACCACCAGCAGGACAACGTCGCGGGAATACTGATGAGCGGCAACGGAAGCGACGGAACGCTCGGCATCAAACGGATCAAGGAGAAGGGGGGAATGGTCCTGGTTCAGGATCCGAAGTCGGCCCCTGCCGACAGTATGATTCAGAGCGCCGTCCAGACCGGACAGGTCGATTTCGTGCTGGAGCCGAAGATGATGTGGGAGAAGCTCCGCCTCTTCAAGGAGGCCCGGCATGAACTCCGCTTCGACAATACCGGAACGCTCCACGACGAGATCATCGACCAGATCAAGCTGATCACCCTGGCTCTGCAACGGACCGTCGGTCACGATTTTTCGGCCTATAAACACAGCACGCTCAGCCGACGGGTTCAACGGAGGATGCGTCTGCTGAATCTGGAATCGGCCGAGGAGTACGTTCGATATCTTCAAAGGAACAAGAGCGAGGTCGAAAGTCTGTTCCATGACCTGCTGATCAGCGTCACCCACTTCTTCCGCGATCCGGAGGCCTTCCGGAAGCTGGCAATCGAGGTGATTCCGGGTCTGGTGAAAATGCAGGCGAACGATACGGATGAAATCCGCATCTGGGTTCCGGGCTGCGCCACCGGCGAGGAGGCCTACACGATCGCCATGCTGTTTCTGGACTATGTGGAACGGCATTCGATCGAACGCACTATCAGGGTATTCGCCACCGACATCGACATCAACGCCCTTGATTTCGCCAGAAGGGGTTCCTATCCCGAAGGGATCGCCGAACAGATACCGGAAAATTTTCTCAAGCGCTTTTTCATCCACGAGGGACATCACTACAGAGTGAGCAAACAGTTGCGCGATCTTCTCGTCTTCTCGCCTCACAACCTTCTGAAGGATCCCCCCTTCTCACGCATCAGCCTGATCTCCTGTCGCAACCTGCTGATCTATCTGGAGCAGAAAGAACAGAAGCGGGTTCTTAACATGCTCCATTACGCTCTGGTCAAGGACGGAGTGCTGTTCCTCGGCACGTCGGAAAATGTCGGGGGGCCGACATCCCTGTTCAAGACCATCGACAAGAAGTACCGGCTCTTCCGCAAGAAGGAGGCGGTGATCGGGCCGGGTTCGCGTCCGCTGGCGTTGCTCTCTCTGAAGAGGGATTCCTACAACATCGGAACGCACTTTCCGGCATCCAAGCCGAAGGATCCGTTGAACGCCCGGCAACTGGTGGAACGAATCGTTCTGGGAGAATACGCCCCCGCCTATGCGGTCGTCAACGAGCGGTACGAGGTGATCTATTCCTCGGGAAAGATCGACGGTTATCTGACGTTGCCGGAGGGGAACATCAGCACGAACATTCTGGACATGGTCCGCAAGGGAATGCGTATCGACCTGCGGACGGCTCTGCATGAAGCCACGCGCACGCGGAAGGAAAGCCGGAAATATTCCTTCCGATCCGACCGTGAAGATGGTCACCGGATCGAAATCGTCGTCCGTCCGATGCCGGAACTGGGGGAATCCGAACAGATCCTGATCGTTCTTTTCCACGACCTCCCGACCCCCAAGGAACAGCCCCTCCCGGAACACGGGGTCGGCGACGACCATCCGGTTATTCTTCAGCTTGAGGAAGAACTCATCACTACCAGAGAACAGTTGCAGACGACGATCGAGGAACTCGAGACGATCAACGAGGAACTGCAGACGTCGAAGGAGGAGATCCAGTCGATCAACGAGGAACTCTACACGGTCAACGGCGAGTTGAATGAGAAGATCCGGGAGGTCAACCGGGCGAACAGCGACCTGCAGAATCTGCTGCAAAACACCCGGATACCGACGGTCTTCGTCGGCAACGACGGCATGATCAAGCGTTTCACGCGGGAGGCCAGAGAGTTGCTCCGGATTATCGAGAGCGATATCGGCAGACCGATCGGCGACGTCAAGACCCGATTTCCGAACCCCAATCTGGAAGAACACATCGCACGCGTTGTCGAGAACCTGCAACCCCTTGAGGTACAGGTGGAACAGTTCGAGACCGGACACCAATATCTGATGCGTATTCTCCCCTACCGGAGGGTGGACAACGTCATCGACGGGGCGGTCATCACCTTCACCGACATCACGTCGGTCCTGCAGGCAGAACAGGGAGAACGGTATATCGCAGCGATGCTGGAATATGTCCCCGAAGGAATCCTGCTGATCGATGCGGAGAATCTGGACATCCGAATGATAAGCCGCTACGGCAGAAAAATGTTTAAGCGGGCGTTCGACAACCTCGACATCAAAACGCTCCCCTCATTCAGTGCGGTCAATCCGCAAGGTCTGCTCGACAAGGATCGCAATCCGATCTCCTCGATCGAGGACTTCCCGATCGTCCAGGCCATCCGCACGGGCAACGTCGTTCTCAACGAGAAACTCTACATCAAAGGGATACACGAAGATTCCGTGCCGATTCTCTGCACCGCCGCTCCGATCAAAAACGCCGAGAGGGAGATCATCGCCGGCGTGGCCACGTGGCGGGACATCAGCCAGTTGGAGGCGGCCGAACAGGCATTGCACGAAAGCGAACAGAACTATCGGAGGATTGCCGGCGAGCTGGAGGCGATCTACCGCTATGCTCCGATCGGCCTCAGCGTGCTGGACCGTGAAGGATGCTACGTCCGGGTCAACGAACATCTGGCGAAGTTGCACGGGATGCCGATTGAGGAACATATCGGTAAAGACCCTTTCAAACTCTTCCCCGATCTGAAAAAAGGGGTCAAACCGGTCGTTGAAAACGTGCTGAAGACCGGCAAACCCGTTCTGGACATTGAACTGGAGCCATTCGACCCGCGGGCTTCCTCTCCTGAGGAAGCGCGGACCATCTACTGGCAGGCGAGCTACTATCCGCTGAAGAACGAGTCGGGAGAAGTGGAATACCTGATCTGCGTCATCCAGGACGTCACCAGGCGACGGCTGATAGAAGAGACCCTGATCACCAACCAGAAAGAACTGGCCACACTCAACGCCGATCTGGAATCCCGCGTCGAGCAGCGGACCGAGCAGGTCCGGACGCTCTCGGCCGCACTTGCCATGGCCGAGCAGAGCGAACGCCGCCACCTGTCGTTTATCCTTCACGACGATCTGCAGCAGATTCTGTTCGGCACCGAGATGAATCTGCAGATCCTGCTGGACCTGTTCGGAAAAGAACGGTCGGACAGCCCTACGCGGGACGGCAAGTCGCATGACGGAGAATTGCAGGAAGGGAAGACAAAGGGGAGGAAAAAGCAGGAGAAGGAAGTTTCAGACGGAAGAACTCCGGATAAAAAAATCATGGGGGGAATAAGTCCGGACGGAAAGACGTCCTCGACCCGATTCGCTCCCGCTATCCGCAAGCAGATCGAGGGGGTCAAGCAGATGATCGAGCGGGCGATCAACGTCACGCGGACGCTGTCGGTGGAACTGAATCCTCCTGTGGAGCACGACACATCGCTCGACACGGCCCTCCGCTGGCTGTCCGGACACGTGAAGGATCGCTACCAGATGGAAGTGGCCCTCGATATTGAAGAAGATCTGCAGTTGCCCGGGAGCGACCAGCGGACGCTGATGGTACAGATGGTTCGGGAAATTCTGTTCAACACGATCAAGCACGCCGGAGTGAAATCCGCACAGGTGGCCGCAAAGCTCGACGGCGAGGTGGTCGTCATCCGTGTCAGCGATGAGGGCAAGGGCTTTAACGTCAATGCGGTCAAGTCCAGGGAACAACCGGGTCTCGGGCTCTTCAGTCTTGAGGAACGGGTGCGCCTGATCGGCGGGAAGGTGACGATCGACTCGCGGCCCGGGAAGGGGACCTCCGTCACCATTCTCTTCCCTCGCGGTGATACAAAAAATCCGCCGGATGGAGAAGAGAAATCTCGAACATAATTTGTATCTTTCGGGTCCTTTCGGCGGAGTGGTCCTCCCTCTTTCCGTGCACGGCGATCCGGCTGCTGAGGAGTGACGCTTACCCGACACCCGCCGCATATCTTCGATTCCTGACCGGAGAAGAAGGGGCTGTCGCATCTCCATGAAACCGATTGAGCTATGACTGCGAAGAGAGTGTATCGACTGTACATTGTTGAGGACCATTCAGTGATGCGGGAGGTCTACATGCAGTATTTCAACGCCGTGGGAGGATTCGAAGTCTGCGGCGCAGCAGACTCCGCAGAAACCGCCCTGAAAGAGATCCCGGCACTTCTGCCCGACGTCGTCCTGGCCGATATCTCTCTTCCCGGCATGAACGGACTTTCCCTTGTCGAACATTTGCGCAAGCTGCACCCGGAGCTTCAGACCATTATCGTTTCCGGTCACGAGGACAGTCACTACCGTTCGGCGGCTCTCCGCGCCGGAGCGGCCGACTTCGTCAGCAAGGGGAGCGCCACGATGATTCTGCAGACATTGCAAAAGACGCTCGACCGTACTTCCCGCGTCTGAAGCCTCCCCCTCTCTCCATCACTTCCCTTCCCTCACAGTCGACCTTCCGGGCAAGGGGAACTATCGGCGAAGATATCGTCGGCCATTCCTGTCCCCACGCACAGGAGATGTCGAGAATCGGGTATGTCGAGCACGCGCATGAAGCTGTTGCAGTCTTTGTCGCACGATGAAGAACCGGGCAAGTCAATCGTTCATTTGATAGATTGCAGGGGGAGAAGAGGAAGAACCTGCAGAGAGGGGGCTTCTCCATCGAACGTTTTCCCAACACCATTGCGCCGGACTCCGGATATTCTTCATGACACAGTTGATTCCACTTTCCGTTCTGACCGATCATTACCCGTCGTTTCTTTCAATCCCTTCCGGCGAGGAGAACGTTCTCCTGGGTCCTTCGACTCCCCTCCCCGACCGGCTTCGCGATCTCACCCGATTCACCGACGGTCGTCGCGAACATCTTGCCGATGCGATCATCGAAGATCTGAAGAAGTGGAAGGCCCCGGCCGAAGCGATTGAAGAAGCACAGAAGTTGCGAACCCCGAAGAGCTATGGGGTGGTGACCGGTCAGCAGGCCGGAGTTGCAGGGGGACCTCTCTACACGTTCTACAAGGCGGTCGGAACCATGCGGGTTGCGAAGATGCTGCAGGAGCGGCATCCGGAGCACGACTTCGTTCCGGTCTTCTGGATCGAGGGGGACGACCACGATTTCGACGAGGCCCGCACGCTCCATCTGCCGGAACGTTCCGGCGATCTGCGGACGCTCCGTTACGACGACGGTGATCCCCGCCGTCGTAGCGTCGGCGACCGGCAGGTAACGGGAGAAGGAATAAACACGTTTCTCGATGAAGTCCGCGAAGTTCTGGGTGAAACCGATTTTACCGAGAAGACGCTGGAACTGGTCACATCTTCCTACCCCGAAGGATCGACGCTGGCCGAGGGGTTCGCCCGGTTCTTCTATGCCCTGCTCGGTCCCGTCCCTCTGGTGATCCTCTCCTCCCGCAATCCCGGACTGAAGGAGCTCGCGCTCGATATCCTTGCGCAGGAAGGGGAGAATCCCGAACGGTTGTATGAAGCCCTCTCCTCCCGGACATCGACCCTGAAGGAGCGGGGACTGCCGACGCCGATCGAGCCGAAACCGGGGGCTCTTTTCATCCGGCATGAAGAGGAGCGGCTTTCGCTTGATCCGGAAGGAGACCACTACAGAATCCGCGGGACGGAGACAAAACTGACGCGCAGCGAAGTGATGGAGATCGCCGAGCGGCATCCGGAGCGGCTTTCACCGAACGTGGCTCTTCGTCCGATCCTGCAGGATGGAATTCTGCCGACGGCGATCTATCTGGGGGGACCGGGAGAGTTGGCCTATCTGCGTCAACTGCGGGATGTCTACCCTTTGTTCGGCATGGAGATGCCGGCAATTGCTCCCCGTCCCTTCCTCACGTTACTGGAGCCGAAAGTGGAGCGTGGACTCGAAGGGACCGATATGAAAATTGAGGATCTCTTCCAGACATCATTTGATGCGGCCACCCACTGCATGGATGAGAAAACAAGGAAGTCAATTGAAGCAGAGATCGCTGAAGGGAGAGAACAGATAGCCGCAGCTTTCAGCCGACTGGAAGAGCTGACCGCGGAGATCGACCCGACACTCGAAAAGGCGTTGGGAGCCGCCTCGCACAAGGCCGGAAAGGAGATGGAGAACTTCGGCGGGCGCCTTACCGGAGCCTTGAAGCGAAAGAACGAGACGGAGATCAAGCGGATTGAAAGCGTGCGGGAACTGTTGCTGCCGGGGGGCAAGCTGCAGGAACGACAACTGAACGTGCTGTACTACGCCAACAAGTACGGCATCGAGAACGTACAGAGAGCACTCAACGAGATCGCCGTTCATCCGGGCGAGATGCAGTTGATAGAGATGGGATGAGGTTTGAGGGGGCAGCTTTCAGCTTTGAGCGGTCAGCTATGAGCCTTGAGCAGTGAGCGGTCAGCTTTGAGGGATGGGGCTTTGAGGGGGCAGCTTTGAGCTTTGAGGGATGAGCCTTGAGCGGTCAGCTTTGAGCTTTGAGAGATGAGCCTTGAGCAGTGAGCGGTCAGTTTTGAGGGGGCAGCTTTGAGCTTTGAGCGGTCAGCTTTGAGCTTTGAGCGGTCAGCTTTGAGCTTTGAGCAGTGAGCGGTCAGCTTTGAGGGGGCAGCTTTCAGTTTGTGGCTCATGGCTCACGGCTCATTGCTGACTGCTCACGGCTCATTGCTGACTGCCCACGGCTCATTGCTGACTGCCCACGGCTCACGGCTGATTGCTCACGGCTCACGGCTGCCCCCTCACGGCTCATTGCTGACTGCTCACGGCTGATTGCTCATTGCTGCCTCCTCACCCCTTTTGAATTTTGCACGTTGAATTTTGAATCTTGCACTTCCATGCATCTGGGTCTTTTTTCCGTTGCCGATCATTATCCGAACGAGCTGCCGCGAACGGTGGCGGAGCTCTACGGAGAGTTGCTGGAACAGATCGAGGTTGCCGACCGGTTGGGCTTCGAGTCGTTCTGGGTGGCCGAGCATCACTTCCACGAGTACGGGGCGATTCCGCGACCCGCCCTTCTTCTGGCGGCCGCCGCCGGTCGGACCGAGCGGATCGGTCTCGGCTCAGCGGTGGTGGTTCTCCCGTTCGACAATCCCCTGCGGACCGCAGAAGATTTCGCCATGGTCGACACTCTCTCGAACGGACGGCTGATGCTGGGAGTCGGATCGGGCTATCTGAAGCATGAGTTCGAGGGCTTCGGTATCGGTCCGGAAGAGAAGCGGGGACGCTTCGACGAGGGATTGGAAGTGCTTCTGAAGGCATGGAGCGGAGAACGTTTTTCGTTTTCGGGCGAGACCTGTCGCGTCAACGACGTGCTGTTGAACGTTCTCCCGCAGCAGCGCCCCCATCCCCCCCTCTGGGTGGCGATCCTGAGCAACGGGGCCGCCTATCACGTGGGGAAGCGTGGGCTGCCGATCATGATGATCCCGTACGCCACCACCGAGTCGTTCGAGGAACTTGCCGCGACAACGGCGGAGTTCCGCAGAGGATGGAAGGAAGGGGGAGGCGATCCGGCGGAGGCGACCATCAGGTTCGGACTCCACGTCCACTGTGCCGGGACGACCGAGCAGGCAAGAGCCGAGGCGCGCGAGGGGATGGACCGCTACGTCCGGACCCGACTCTACGCAAAGCAGCGACCGTTCGATCTGCTGATCGAAAAGGATCTTGTCGCCTTCGGCGATCCGGACGAGATTCGCCGGGTGATCGACCGCTACCGCGAGGCCGGTATGACCCACATGATGGCGATCACGAGCTTCGGCGGAATGCCGCACGAGCAGGTTCTCCGGTCGATGGAGCTGATGGCGGATGAAGTACTGGAGAAGCTGTAGCGACTCTCCTCTTCTCCCTGCAATGCCGGTATGAACCAATCGTTCTCTGCTTCTGAAATTCAAAGGTGACACGATGAATCAACCTCTTCCAATCAGCATCAGTTCGGAAATTCTGGCGGGGACTCCGGTCTTCAGAGGTACGAGAGTACCGGTACAAACACTGTTCGATTATCTGGAATCAAACAACACCCTCGCCGAGTTTCTTGCGGATTTTCCGACCGTTACCTCCGAACAGGCCCACGAGGTCCTCGAACTCCTGAAGCACCTTATCCTGACGGGCTCGTATGAACGTGCTGCTTGACGAGTGTTTGCCGCGACCGCTGAAGCTTAGCCTTTCCGAATTTCAGGTGCGTACGGTTCCCGAATGTGGTTGCCCAGCTATCAATCTTCCAACTTATGGAACTAATACTACAACTCAAGCCAGCAATTCGTGATGAGCCGATATTTTGTAATTTAGCCAGCACTTATAGCAATGTGGCTTCCATCTGTTTTGAATGTCTAGACTACTTGGAAAGTGATGAAATCAGACCCAACTATCCGGACGCACCTTAGATTTATAGATCTTTTCTGTGGTGTTGGAGGTTTTCGCATTGCAGCCGCTAATGCTGCTCAATCATTTGGCCTCTCCGCTTCGTGTGTACTTTCGAGTGATATTGATGAAGAATGTCAACGTGTGTATGCTGCGAATTTCAACGAAAAGCCTTTAGGCGATATCGCGCAGATTCACGCTTCTGATGTACCGGACCACGATCTTCTTCTTGCCGGATTCCCCTGTCAACCTTTTAGCATCATAGGGCAACGGAAAGGGTTTGAGGATGCTCGCGGCACTCTTTTCTTTGAAATTGCAAGACTCCTCGACGAAAAACGACCACGCGCCTTTGTTTTGGAAAATGTCAAGCTCTTAGTAGGACATAACAAGGGGCAAACGTTGCGGAGGATTATAGAAGTGTTGCGAGAACTCGGCTATTACGCCGATTATCGAGTTCTCAATGCTTTAGACTTTGGATTACCGCAAAAACGGGAACGTGTATTTATAGTCGGCTTTCGAGATCCGACTGAATTTATTTGGCCGCAAGGGAATACTCCGATGAAGCCTCTGGCTTCTGTACTTGAATCCGATGTTCCCGACGAGTTTTATGCCTCTGAATATATCCGGAGCAAAAGACTCGATAAACACCCGGCAACGAAAGAACCTACGATATGGCATGAAAACAAATCAGGGCATGTCAGTGCCTATCCCTATTCCTGCGCTTTACGTGCGGGAGCTTCGTATAACTACCTTCTTGTAAATGGTGAGAGAAGACTTACGCCTCGTGAGATGTTCCGTCTGCAAGGTTTTCCTGATACTTTTGATATAGTCAGCAATTATAGTCAGGCCAGGAAACAAGCCGGAAACAGCCTCCCGATTGCAGTGGCGGAAGCTGTTATTGAACAAGTTCTAAGTGCTTTATATAGAAAGCATGTATCGATTAACGGAACCCATCATAGAACACCCAACCCTCAACTTACCTTGCTTGAACTGGAGAACGTTTATAATGCAGCGACCGCGACTTAAAACAGTTGAGAAGTATCATCCCCCTTATCCTTTAAATTCTTTCCCTTCTGACTTTGCAATTCACCTCGGACGCGAGGTTGTCTATCTACTGGCAACCAGAGATACTCCTCGTCTTGAAGGTTCGGACTGGGAATCAATCTTCGCTCGCTTGATAGGTGCGGAGTGGAAGCCATCCAACGTCGGCCTAGATGATGTCAGACTTGAACAGACCGCTTGGGGTGCAAAAACCGTTAAGAACTCGAATCCATTTAATGCCAAGCGTATTCGCCTTATTTCTGGAAGGAATTCTACTATTTATTCCTATGGCGATACAAAAATTACCGATGAAGACCCCCAACTCCTTGGCAGCAAAGTACTTTCAATCTGGAATGAGCGTGTCTCAGCACTTCGACGACACTTTCGACATCTTCGTACGGTGGTCTTGGTTAAATCTCATGACTTGTTAAGATTGGCGGTATTTGAATTTGAGACTGTGATCTATCCCGAGGAGAACTATGTATGGACCTGGAACTCACGGGGCAATCTTGAAGGTCGTCATATCGAATCCGGCAACCATGTTTTTACATGGCAGCCACATGGATCACAGTTTATAATAATTGAAGAGGTTCCCTCCAACCGTTTAGCTATCCGTCTTAAGAAGCCTCCCGAACTCGACCGTGAAGAAGTTCTACGCACTCTTAACTTTGACCCTTCATGGATAGAGGTTGTCCGATAACTTGACCGGATTTTCTCTTCCAATTGTTCTCGACATCAACAGACTCCGCGAAGGAGAAGTGCCGAAGAATTCGGCGTAGCCGAGGGTAATTTGGTCATAGTCCTTGCATAGCTTCATATTCCTAATTCAACCCCACCGCAAAGCTCCCCTCGCTCAGCGTCATGGTCCCGGCCCCCTCGGTCTGCTGAAGCGTTCCGGAAAATGTCCCCTTGATCTTCGACTCATCCCCTTCGGTCAGCACCAGATTGCAGTCGGTCGGGTTATCGCACAGCCAGGTGACCGTGTCGTTCTGCGTGATGTGCCTGTAGGTAATCAACAGACTGTCGGATGTCGTCATCGTGTAGGGGAAGTTGAGTGAGGACGGATCCTGAGCAAAGGAGATGATCAGCACCTTGTCCGGCTCGTCCAGCGGATCGTCGCTCGGTTCTATTCCGGAGATGCGGACCTTGTTTGCGGCGTCGTCATAGAAGCTTGTGACGGAGGTGGCGGGGAAGTCAATCAGATCGCCGTCGACGCTGACTTTCAGCACCGTTGTCCCGATCGGCGCGATCGGTTCACCGTCATCTTCCGAACAGGCGACTGCAAAGACCGCCAGCGTAGCGAGAAGAAGACCGTTCATCATCTTCCTAACGTATATCGTGCTTGTTCTTTTCTTGGTTGTTCCTCGTGTAGTATGTCGGTGGCACGAAATCATCAGCAGGGGATGTTGTGTGGCGTTGAACAACAGAAAAACGACCCGGATAGTTCGCTGCGGGAGAACTTCATGCTTCCTCTACAAAAACGGCTTCGTGGGAAAAGTCACCGCGAAGAGACCAGGGGGGCGAAGAATCATCAGGTAACGAAGTCCGGCACGATACGTGGCTTTGTCATGACCATGAAACATACGTCCCTGCTTCTCCTTGCCGTTTTTCTTATCAACGGCTGCTCCGAATCCCTGCCGGAATCGCACCCCATTTCCGACGATAGCCCTCCTCCTCCCGATCTCTTCGACACCTATCTCGACACCGACTTCCCCCCCGCCGACGGCTTCGACTTTCCGGTGGGAGATGTGAACGGAGAAGGGAGCTATCGGGACAAAGCGACCGGGAAGGAACACAACGGCTGGTATGTCGCCACAAAGTTCGCCGAGGAATATCGCCTGGGGATCCACCCGGGAGAAGACTGGAACGGCAACGGAGGGGGATCGACCGATCTCGGCCAGCCGGTCCGCTCGGTCGCCGACGGTCGCGTGGTGACGGCGAAGGATTTCGGTCGGCTCTGGGGGAAGGTTATCATGATCGAACACCTCTACTACGAGAACCATCACAAACGAACGATTCACTCGGTCTATGCCCATCTCGACAACACCGAGGTGAAGCCGGGAGAGATCGTAAAGCGACGTCAGGAGATCGGCACGATCGGGCAGGATCCGGACAAACTCTACCCCCCGCATCTGCACCTGGAACTGCGGAACGATCTCTCCCTCTCTCCCACCTACTGGCCTTCATCGGATGGGAAAGATATCGAGTGGGTGAAGGGACACTATCTGTCCCCAAGCCGGTTCATCCGATCTCACCGAAAACTCTTTGTCCCGCAGAAGGAGAAGAGACTGGTTCTGATCGATCATGAAACGTATCGGATGAAGCTCTTCAAACAACGTGAACTGATCGGCGAGTACGACGTGAACTTTGGTCAGGGGACCGGACGGAAACGGGTGGAGGGGGACAACAACACACCGAAGGGAATGTACTTTGTCATCGAAAAGGAGAAGGGGGAAATTCCGGGGAAGTACGGAGCCTATTTCGGCGGCCACTGGATCAAGGTCAACTATCCGAACGCCTTCGATGCAGCGTGGGGCCGGGCAAACGGGAAGATTTCCGAGAGGATGGAAAAGGAGATCGCCTCGGCGTGGCGCGAGCGAAAGCCGACATCGCAGGGAACCTCTCTCGGGGGCGGGATCGGTCTGCACGGCTGGATACGGGAGTGGGAGGATGAGGGATCCCGCAGACTTTCGTGGGGATGTGTCGTGCTTCACAACCGGGATATCGGAGAGGTCTACCGGCAGTTGCCGATCGGTGCGATGGTGGTGGTGATGTAGATAGAGTCTTGTCCCCGTTCTGCTCTTTCCCTGGGGAGAATTTCCGGGAAGATTTACCATCCGCCGTGGCGAACAGAAGAGCAGCGGAATCAGTGCCGGGGTCGGACCCGGCGGGTCGGTTCGGCCTGCAGGGGATCGTCGGGCCAGTAGTGTTTCGGGTAACGTCCTTTCAGTTCTTTCTTCACCTCGGCATATGTCCGCTCCCAGAACCCGGCAAGGTCCTGCGTCACCTGCACCGGACGATGAGCGGGAGAAAGGAGATGGAGCGTCAGGGGGACTCTGCCCGCAGCAATGCGGGGCGTATCGGTTGCACCGAACATCTCCTGCAGGCGGACCGGCAGCACGGGTTCGTCGGGATTGCCGTAGTCGATCCGGATATGGGAACCGCTCGGGACCTCCATCCGCTCCGGAGCAAGCCGGTCCAGATCGCGCATCTGTTCCCAGTCGAGCAGCGAGAGAAGGGCCGAGCGAAGATCAAGCGACTTCAGCCTGTTCCGCCCCCTCCCCGATGCAAGGGCAGGTCGAAGCCATTCGTCAAGTCGCTCCGTCAGGGGGACATCCGACATATCGGGCCAGGAAGGATCGTGGCGCCGGTGAAGGAAGGTGATCCTGTCCCGCAACGCCCTCAACTCTTTTGTCCAGTCGAGGCGGCTGAGTCCGGCGGAACGAACCCCCTCAAGCGTCGCCTCCACAAGCAGCGCGTCGTCGGGTCGCTCGATCCGTTTCGATCCGAGCACCAGCGCACCGAATCTCTCCTCGCGAAACGCGGCAACGCCGCCATCCTTTTCCTCCCACTCCACACGGTCGACAAACCGGATGTGGGGAGCAAAAATTTCCCGGATCGTCTCAAGCGTGATCGGCGCGGCAAGCGTGACCACCCCCTGCCGGGTTCCCCCGCCGGAGGCCTGCATCGACGGTACCACGAGATACTCTTCCCGCGACAGATGCCCGGTCCCGGCCAGCCGGACGCTCTGCCCGTTGCTCAGCAGATACCGATCCTCTTTCCCCTCCCGTCGCTGCGCGATCCGGTCGGGATAAGCGAGCGCAAGGAGCTTGCCGACTTCCGTTTCGTCACCGTGGCGGAACGTAGGATTTTCTTTTCGATCCCCCATTCGTCGGATTCGTTCGCGCACCTGCAGGATGCGCTCGGCCGTCGCACGGTCGAAGTCATGCGGAAGATCGCGCCGGTCTTTCCGTTGAGAGCGCAGCAGAAGATCCAGGCGCAGACGGATATCAGGTTCATTCCGGGCGCGTTCTCCCCGCAACGGATCCCGCTCTTCCAGAAGGGAGGCAAGCAGGGAAGCCATATCGGCGGAACCTTCTTCGGCGGAGCGGACCACCATATGGGCAAGTCGCGGATGAATCGGAAGGGAGGCCATCCGCTCCCCCATCTCCGTCAAGCCTTCCTTCCCCCGGATCGCATCCAGATGTTCAAGCAGATCGAGAGCGGCGG
>CBFGQN010000019.1:0-16178 GCA_965650895.1 uncultured Ignavibacteria bacterium
ACCAAGAGCACGAAGAATCACCAAGTGGTAGAGCATTTCCCTGATGCTTGTCTGTAACTGCTCAGACCACAGGAGCACACAGGCTACTTTCAAGAAGCCCTCTGAGAACACAGAGACTTCCTGGTGATTCTTCGTGCTCTTTTGCCGCCGGTCGGTTACCCACGGCATCGGTTCGATTGGACCCAACCCGCCGGGCCACTTTTTCATCCTTCACCCGCATCTTTCCGACCTCGTTTCTGTATGAGGCCGGGCGAAAAATTCATCGAATGATCTTAACAGCAACCATGAAGCCATACCGTTATCTTCTTCTTCTTCCTCTTCTCTCCGGAATTCCGGACGTTCTTTCCGCTCAGTCGCTGAGCGATGCGCAGATTGTACGGATCGACGAACTCTTTGCCGAATACGACCGAACGGATGGTCCCGGCTTTGCTCTCGGGATTTACCGGAACGGAAAGCTGATCCACTCAGCCGGATACGGCTCGGCCGATCTTGAACACAACATCCCGATCACCCCCGGCACCCGCTTCGACATCGGCTCCACCTCCAAACAGTTTACCGCCGCCGCTCTTCTGCTGCTTCAGGAGGAGGGGAAGCTCTCCCTGGAGGATGACGTCCGGAAATATATTCCGGAACTTCCCGACTACGGCAGGCCGATCACGATACGCCACCTGCTGAACCATACCGGCGGACTCCGCGACTACATCGGTCTGATGGCGATGAGCGGCGTCGACATCGACGACGTGACGACCGATGACGATGCGCTGCGGGTGATCGTCCGGCAGAAGGGACTGGAGTTCGAGCCGGGAACCGATCACCTCTACAGCAACACCGGATATTTCCTCGCCTCGATTATCGTCGAACGGGTCTCCGGCCGAACGTTGCGGGAGTATGCCGCCGAGCGTCTGTTCAAACCTCTCGGCATGACGAACACGACATATCTGAACGATCACACCGAGGTGCTGCCGGACAGGGCAATCGCCTACTCTCCCGGTCCTGAAGGGGACTGGAGACGGGATGTCTCCTACTGGGAGCAGAACGGCGACGGCGGGGTCTTCACGACGGTGGAGGATCTGCTGCTGTGGGATGAAAACTTCTACAAGCCGAGGGTGGGAGGGGCCAACCTGAACCGGGAACTGCTGCGGCGGGGCGTGCTGGAAAACGGCGACACGCTTGACTATGCGCTGGGATTGTTCCACGCCGATATCGGGGGAATTCCTGTTGTCAGTCACGGCGGAGCCTGGGGAGGATACCGTGCCGAGTTGATGCGGGTTCCGTCGGAACACCTTTCGGTCGCTCTTCTCTCCAACTGCGGATCAAGCAACCCGTCGGCGATGGCCGAGGAGATCCTCTCCATCATCCTTGCCGATCGTCTTCCGGCTTCCGATGAGAAGGAGGAACCCGTGGCCGAAACCGAAGCTTCCGGATATGTTGAAGTCGGGATCGACCCTTCCCTCTTCGACGCATACGTCGGCGACTACGGGCTCGAGATCCAGCCCGATTTTGTCCTCACCTTCAGTCGCCAAGGGGATCGCTTCTACAGTCAGGCGACCGGGCAGGGGCAACTGGAAATCTTTCCGGCTTCCGACTCCACCTTCTTCCTGAAAGACATTGACGCCTCGCTGACATTCCATCGGGAGGATGACGGGAGCGTTGATCGGGTGACGCTCCATCAGGGAGGAGACTTCGTCGCCCGCCGCGTGACGACGTTCACGGTGAAGCCGGAGGTGCTGAAGCAGTACGAGGGGACGTATTACAGTGAAGAACTGGAGACGATCTGTCGGCTTGAAGTGGAAGACGGAAGGCTGAAGGTAATCCACCCCCGCTTCGATCCGGCCGTGCTGAAGGGATCGGAGAAGGACCGGTTTACCGGCGATCAGTGGTATCTTCGTGAAGCCCGCTTCGAGCGGGATGCCGGAGGCCGCGTCGTCGAGATGGTTGTCACTGCCGGCAGAGTGCGGGATCTTCGTTTTATCCGACAGGAGTAAGTCGTCCGAATAGTTCATGAACGCAGAAGAACAACTCTACAACCGATACGATTCGCTTGAGGATCACGCCCTGATCGCTCTCTATCACGAAGGAGGATTCGGCTTTGAAGCCGAGAAGGTTCTGCTTCGGGTGCTGAGCGATCGGGGGATCGGAAAGGAGAGTTTGCGTGAAGAACCGGCAGAAAACGAACCGGAGGCTTTTCGCGATCTGAATATCGAGCAACGCGAACTCTACAACCGGTACAACGGGCTGACCGATGAGCAACTGATGGCCGTCAGTCGTGAAGGGGGACTGACTCCGGAGGCCGAAGCCATGCTGCAGCGTGTGCTGAGAGAGCGGAGGATAGCGAAGCGGGGATTGATTGGCGAAGGTTCTTCTGAAGAGAGGGACGAACGCGTTGATCCGGGACCGCGTGGACTTGGCGGGTGGCTTGTGTTGGTCGTGCTGGGATTGTTTTCCGGACTCGTTTCCGATGTCAGAACGGTGACGGAAGATTATCTGTCTATGTTCACTGATGGGACGTGGAGCACCGTAACCGATCCTTCCGGTTATTCCTACCATCCCGTTATCGGATTTGTCGTCCTCTGGGAAATGGCCTTCTACATTGCCTTTGTCGTCGTACAGGGGGTGCTGATCTGGCTCTTCTTCCGCAAGTCGGTCTGGTTTCCGAAAACATACATCTGGTTCCTTGTCGCGATTATCATTTTCGTAATCAGCGATACGATTACCCTGACCCTCCTGTACGACCAGGCTTTTTCTCTCGGGATAGCCTGGATCATACCGAGCGGCATCTGGATCTCCTACATGCGGGTCTCGAAGAGAGTAAAGAATACATTTGTCAGAAGAGGGAAGAGGAAACAACAGGATGAAGAAAGCATGAGCGAAAATTCTACCGCCGGGGATGCATCGCAATCTCCGGAACGTCTCCCGCTTTTCAGTACGTGGGCACAGGAGTACAATCCTTCCGACTCGAAAGAAGACTTCCCCTTTCAGGGATACGATGCCGTTCTCGACTCGGTCGTCGCGCTGGCCGATCCCGGTCCGGGGATGACGGTGCTCGATCTCGGTATCGGGACCGGAAATCTCGCAGCCCGGTTCGTGCCGTTCGACTGCCGGATCACCGGCGCCGACTTCTCGCAGCAGATGCTCGACCGGGCGGCGGAAATGCTCCCCGATGCCCTTCTCGTCCGCGCCGACCTGACGGCCCCTTTCCCCGAGGCTCTCAACAGTCGTTTCGACCGGATCGTCTCCGGCTATCTCTTCCACGAGTTCCCAGACGACGTGAAGTTTTCCCTGATCGAACGGCTCCTTCGCGACCACCTGGTTCCCGGCGGACGGATGGTCATCGGCGACATCTCCTTTCCGAACGCTGCGGTCAGGGAGCGGGGACACGAGCGCTGGCGGCATCTGTGGGACGAGAGTGAGTATTACTGGAGTGCGGAGGAGATGAAGGAGCGGTCGGAACGGCTCGGCGCGTCGGTGGAATACCGGCAGGTGTCCGAATGTGCGGGGACGTATGTGATTCTGCCGAAGTCGGAATGAGAGAACGGAACCGGGAAGGGTCCGAAAAGGTTTGCCTCAGTGGACGGAGATGAAATCCGTGCCGATCCGTTTCATCCGTCCGATCCGTGTACAATTGCCGCCGGCAAACCAGACAACCGACAAACCGGAAATGCTGCTCCAGATTATCTCCATCATCGGTGCTCTCTGCATCCTCTTCCCCTTTGCCGCACTGCAGGCGGGGTGGTTGCGACAGTCGGACATCTCCTATCTCCTGTTGAACATGATCGGTTCCTTCTCCCTGCTGGTTGTTGCCGTTATTGACGAGCGCCACGGATTCATTCTCCTGGAAGGGGCGTGGGGACTGGTGAGTCTGTGGGGATTGATTCGGGTGATCAGGCGGAGACGCTCGGCGGAGACGTAGTTCCGGTCTTCCGTTGGTCCGTCGCTCGTCGCTCGGTATATTCGTATCCGATAAATCAAACGGAAGTTCCACCGACAACCCATTCCGGAGACCATGGACATCTCCTCGGTTCGTAGTTTTCTTCTTCTGATAACCGCCGCTGCAATCATGACCGGATGTGACGAACAGACCGAGCCGAAGCAGACCGATCCGGTCGTGATCGGTGCGTTCTATAATCTGAACGGCTCGCAATCCGGGCTGGACCTTCCCTCATCGAAAGGGGCGGAACTTGCCGTTGCGCAGGCGAACGATGCGGGTGGGGTGCTGGGGAGGGAAGTAGAGCTTATTGTTGAAGATGGTCAGACCGATACCGGGGTGATCGCCTCGAAGATGAGAACGTTTCTGGAAGAATATCCGGCGGCTGTCGGCTTCATCGGATTCTCCGACGACAACATGCTGCTGGCGGCCGCTCCGCTAGCGGCGGATCGCGGCAAGCTCTTCCTGACCTCGGGGGCCACCTCGCCGAAACTCCCCGGCGATGTTCCGACCTGGCTTTTCCTTGCCTGCTTCGGCGATAACGTTCAGGCGGCGGCCGCCGCCGAGTGGGCGTATGAGGATCGTTCGTTCCGTACGGCTGCGGTCCTCTTCGACTCCTCGAAAATCTATACGCGGCTTCTGAAAGACTACTTCATCACACGTTTCACCGAATTGGGAGGAACCGTTCTCTCCACCGGCAACTTTTCACCGGAGAACATGGATGGAATTGCCGACGGAGTTGAACAGGCTGATATGATCTTTCTCTCAGCCGCTCCTGATCTGGTCTACGATGCGGTCGCCCGTCTCCGCTCGGCGGGATACGAAATGCCGATCGTCGGCGGCGACGGATTTGATCTGCAGGATCTCTGGCAGGAACATCCGGAAGTGGAGGATGTCTTCTTCACCACACACGCCTATCTCGGTTCCGACAACCCCGATCCGGCCGTCGCAACCTTCCGGCAGCTCTACGCCGACGCATTTCCCGGCGACGAACCGGATGCCTTCACCGCCCTCGGCTACGACGCCGCCGGTCTGCTGATCGACGCGGTGAAGCGGGCCGGAAGCGGCGATCCGGAGCGCGTGCGACAGGCACTCGCTTCGACCGACGGATACAGAGGAGTGACCGGTACCATCTCCTACAGGGAAGGGGAGCGGATACCGGACAAATCAGTGACGATTCTTGAAGTGAAGGGAGGGCTTCTGAAATTTGTGAAGGAGTGGATGCCGCAGAGCGTACCCGCACCGTAATTTCTCTCTTCGGCCGGATCGGGGAAGCGGACAGACGCTTCCGGAAAGGAAGAACCAAATCAGCGGAGAGCTGTGCTATGACCAAGGGAAGACTGGAAGCCTTCAGCGATGGTGTGCTGGCGATTATCATCACGATCATGGTTCTGGAGTTGAAGGTTCCTCACGGGGACGACTTCTCGGACCTGCGTCCCCTGATCCCGATCTTTCTCAGCTATGTCCTCAGCTTTATTTATCTGGCCATCTACTGGAACAATCATCACCATCTCCTTCAGGCGGTCAGGCATGTGAACGGGCGGATTCTCTGGGCGAACATTCATCTCCTCTTCTGGCTTTCGCTGATCCCCTTCGTCACGGCCTGGATGGGGGAGAACCACTTCGCTACGCGACCGGTTGCTCTCTACGGCGTTGCGCTTCTTTGTCCGGCGATTGCCTACTACATCCTGACGCATGCGTTGATTGCTCACCACGGTCGGGATTCGGAGCTGGCCCGGGCACTCGGTCGCGACGGAAAGGGAAAGATTTCCGTGGTGATCTATGCCGCAGCAATTCCTCTTGCCTTCCTTCATCCGATGATCGCCTGCGGACTCTACGTTCTGGTCGCAATTCTCTGGCTGATTCCCGACCGGCGTATCGAAAAAGCCCTGCTTGCAGAAAAGAAGTGAACGAAGCTATGGCGACAACACGCGTGATCGGTATCTATACGGCGGCAGCCTCTGCCGGAGAAATGATTCCACTTGCGGAGGCGGTGCTGCAGAGGGGACGGGGGATTGTGGGAGATCGGTACTACGAGGGGAACGGGACGTTCTCCGGCAACACGGACGAGACGGGGGACCATGAGGTGACGCTGATCGAGTCCGAGGAGATCGATCGCTTCAACGCAGCGCACGGACTCTCGCTCGACTACGGCGCGTTCCGACGGAACATCGTCACCGAAGGTGTGGGGTTGAATGATCTTGTGGGGCGTGAGTTCCTGCTCGGCGATGTCCGACTCTACGGCGTTCGCCTCTGCGAACCCTGTGCCTGGCTTGCCCGGATTCTTGTTCCGGAAGTTCTTCCGGGACTGGTCGGTCACGGGGGATTGCGGGCGAGGATTGTTGCGGGGGGAAGAATCGGGGTGGGGGAGAAGATTGATGTGGAGGAGGCGTTGGGAAGAAAGGCATCACGCAAAGGCGCAAAGACGCAAAGAAAGTAGGCGCAAAGAGAGGAGTATTCCTTTGTGTCCGGATGCAAACTATGCTGTACACGGTACTGGGAGTTCTCAGCAACTTCTTCATTCTTCTGAGTCTTGGCGGGATCTGGATTCAGCTCCGCGTGGTGCTTCGGCGTAAGCGGTATTTCAGGGGGGCCGGGGAGAGGAGGGAAAGACCGACGGACGTTCTGTCGCTGAATCACTTTGTCGTCAGGTTTATCGCCTTCTGCGCCATTGTCGCCTACGGCTTTTCGCTGAGGCCGTTCAATCATTTTCTCGTCTGGTCGCATCTTGCCGCAGCGGCGATTCTCTATGCCATTATCCTGGAGATATATACCGACCGGCGAGACGGTGTCTCGGCAGTGATCTTCCTGATCTGCACGGCAATTTTTCTTCTTGGTCTGGTCGCCTGGTTGATCGGCGACCCGGCCAGATCCTGCACAAAAGCAGTGGCCGAATTTATTCTCCTCTTCATGGTCGTCTTCATCGCCCAGTCGGATATCCACCAGATGTACCTGGTGCGCCGCAGCGGCAACGTCGGCGCAGTCTCCCTGCGGACGCATCAGACGACGGTTATCAAGGATCTGAGTGTCGTCGCCTTCGGACTGGTGATGGGGATCGGGACCGGCTGGCCGGTGATCGTCAGCGCCGGAACAAGCGCCGTCACCAAGTCGTTGATCCTCTGGCATTTCCGATGGGTGCGGCGCCGGTAGGGATATGATGCATCATATCCCTACCGGCGCACCATACCCGTATCCCATGGTCTGGTGCGGACATTTTAATTCCCGAATCGAATGAATTTCCGTTTCTTGTCGTTCCGCAACACAACCGTTCAGGATCATGATGCCAGCAGAACCATATCGGCCGAAAGCACAAGTCACGGGAAAACGTTTGGTCGGTCTCATCCCGATGTTGTCGATGCTGTTCGTTTGTGCCTGTCAGTCCGACGCGGGGAAGGATGAGGATACCGGAGAGAGGTCCGTATCCGGGAGGGTGACCGAAGGTCGATCCGGGACGATCGATTCCACACACCGGGTTCGGTACACGATCTACGTTCCGATATACTCCCACATCAATTCCCGCGACGGAAAGAGGTCGATCGACCTGGCGGCAACGCTCAGCATACGAAACACCGATGCAGCGAAGGAGATGACGATTGCGATGGTGCGCTACTACGATTCGGAAGGCAATCTTGTCCGAACGTTCCTTGAGGAGGCAAGGAGGGTGGAGCCGTTGGCCTCCGCAGAATTCCTTGTGGAGGAGGATGACATGAGTGGCGGGTCGGGGGCCAGCTTCATTGTGGAACTGGCCGCACCGAAGGAGGCGACCGAACCGGTAGTTGAAGCGGTGATGATCGGCACGGCGTCGGCACAGGGGATCTCCTTTACTTCTCCCGGACGTCTGATAGCCAAAGAGACCGGAGAATAAGAGTTCTCTGCTCCTGACTTGCTGAAATCCGATCCGGCTTCGACAGGCCTCCGGCACTTTTTCTCCTTCGTCGCTGTTTCCTTCCTGCAGGGAGAATCTTTTTGTCTTCTCCCGACCAACCGTTACCACAATCATTCAACAATCGAAAGGGAGGCTATGACGATATTCGAGGCTCTCCGCGAGGACCACGACAAGCAGCGGACTCTGCTTGATATTCTGGTGAAGACACATGGCGACAGCGAAGGACGACACGAGCTGTTCGAGAAAGTCAAGAAGGAGCTGCAGCATCATGCCGCCGCCGAGGAGCGGTATTTCTATATCCCGCTGATGGAGGATGATCTGACGCAGGAGAAGGCACGTCACAGCGTAGCCGAGCATCACGAGATCGACGAGGTGATCAAACGGTTGGAGGAGACCGATTTCAGTTCTCCCGGATGGGTGGTCCACGCCAGGAAGCTGCAGGAACTGGTGAACCATCACCTGGACGAGGAGGAACAGGAAGTCTTCCAGATGGCGGGGAAGGCCCTTGCGGAGGGACAGAAAACTTCCCTCGCCCGCGAGTACCGGCAGGAGATGGAGCGGCTGGAGGAAGAAGGGAAATAGTTGCCGCCGGTAACCACCTTCGGAGTTCTTCGTGTTCTTTGTGTCTGCAGCGACAGGCCTGTGTGAATTCTTTACCACAAAGACCGGATGGATATGCGTTCTCTCGTTTCAGTTTCGGCGATGTCGGCGGTTGCCGTTCTGTTGCTTTCCTGTGCCGGGCATTTTCCGCAAAAGGTCCCCGATTTTTTTTCCTTCTATGCCGGACACGAAGCCGCGTACATTGACGCCGACGGCACGCTTTTTCTCGATCTTCACATCGATCACCACTATCCGGACTGTATGGCTCCGGACAATTTCGGTCATCGAATGAAGATTCGGTTCCAACTGGATCGATCCGGGGAGCGTTGCGTTGTTGTCGGGGCGATATCGAATAACAATACATACGGAGAGGGTAGGCTGACCCGTTCGATCCGTCCCCGCAACCGGTTTGTTCCCATCGGTTCTCCTGATCTTTCCGATCCTGAACTTGAGGAGCTGGTTCTTCACGACTCGGCGCAGGGACAGTCCCTGTTCATCTTCCGTGAGGGATATGAATTCTACGAGAACAGTCTGGTCCGGGCGGACCCCGCAACGGAAGGATACGGTGATGAAGAGCAGGAAATCTACCCGGCAACCGGTACGGAGATCTATCGCTGGAAATTCGGAGAGTTGTAGCGCTTCCCTTCACGATTCTCTTCGTCCGCCGCGGCGGGTGATGGTAAGATCAAATACAAAGGCACGCAGAGCACCAGGGTTCACCAGGCAGAGAGGGTTTGCGTTTGCTCAATGCCTCCTGTCCCGTTACCTTTGCCCCGATTCCCACACAACATCAAACTATAAAGGAGCATCAGGTAATGAGCGCAGAGAATCACGTCTACTGGGTACTGGAGGCTGAAGTAAAGGAAGGGAAACTGGACGATCTGAAGAGCCTGGCGGCTGAGATGATCGAGGCGACCAGAGAGAACGAGCCGGGAGCCCTGCACTACGAGTTCTCTCTGAACGAGGACGAAACCCGGTGTCACCTGCATGAACGTTATGCCGACTCGGCGGCCACGCTTGCTCACCTGCAGAGTTTCGGACAGAACTTCGCCCCCCGCTTCATGGATGCGTTGAATATCAAACGCTTCACCGTCTACGGCAATCCGGACGAGACGGCGACGAAAGCGCTGGGGAAGCTCGGCGTTCTTTTCATGACTCCTCTCGGCGGATTTGTCCGGGGACATTCCTGAGGAAACCCGCAAAAGAGTGAACAGCAAGTTGACTGAGTCACGGGGGGAGCCGCGGGGGGAGTGGAGCCGGGAGGAGGCCTATGCCTGGTGCGAGCGGACCGCCCGCGAACATTACGAGAACTTTCCGGTGGCATCCCGCCTTCTGCCGAAGTCGTCCCGGCGACACGTCGCGGCGATCTATGCCTTCGCCCGCTACGCCGACGATCTGGCCGACGAAGGGGAGATGCCCGTCGGGGAACGGCTGACCGCTCTGGACCTCTGGAACGAACGACTCGAAAAAGCCGCACGGGGAGATGCCGAGGGGCCGGTCTTCACCGCCCTCTCGGCCACTCTCCGCGAGACGGATATTCCCCTTTCTCTTCTTGAAGATCTCTTGACTGCCTTCCGACAGGATGCCCGCAACGCCGGCTACGAACGGGAAGAAGATCTTCTCCGCTACTGTCGGTTCTCGGCCAATCCGGTCGGACGTCTTGTCCTTCACCTTTTCGGCGAGGCGATGCCGGAACATCTTCTTCTCTCCGATCACATCTGCACGGGGTTGCAACTCGCGAACTTCTGGCAGGATATCTCCGTCGATCTCCCACGCGAACGGATCAACATTCCGCGCCGGACGATGGAACGCTTCGGGTACTCGATCCGGGAACTTGAAGAGGGGATCTTCAACGAGCGTTTTCGTACGATGATGATCTACCTGAGTGATCTTGCCGAAGATCATCTCCGCGCCGGTTCTCTTCTGCCGAAGTCCATCTCCTCGTTCCGACTCCGCCTTGAACTGCACGGGACGATTCTCGGGGGATTGAGAGTCGTCGAGAAGATCAGAGAGGAGAACTACGATGTCCTTCGCCGCAGACCGGTGCTGGGGAAGGGGGATGTGGTGCGGATCGGGATGCGGGCTCTTCTTTCCTCTCTCTGAAATATTCTCCTGACGTTCCTTTCCCTTTGTCCCTCAGACTCTCCTGTCTTGTTATGGATTTTAATTTGGATTTAGTCCAGATAAGAATTATCATTGCCCCCTTCACAGAGCCAAAAGGGTATATCTGCCGATGAGCACCACATTCTTACGTACATCATGGATCGCC
Organism: uncultured Ignavibacteria bacterium; assembly: GCA_965650895.1. Classification (GTDB taxonomy): domain Bacteria; phylum Bacteroidota; class Ignavibacteria; order OLB7; family OLB7; genus JAGWAZ01. Next base: position 10,681 of record CBFGQN010000019.1, read on the forward strand.
TGCCTTTTCCTTCTGATCGCTTCGATCGGGCTTTACGGACAGACCGAACAGACTGAAGCGGAAGAAAAAGCTGAGGCATCGGAGTCGGGTTTCGAGATCGAGGGATACGGAGAGATTCTCTATCAGCACTACGATTACGGTCCCGACAGAAGGAGCGGTGCCGACGGTGCTCCGGAGGACAGCCGGTCAATCGTCGACATCCCCCGCGCGGTCTTCGAGATGAAGTATTTCTTCGATGATGACCTGCGACTGGAGGCGGAGATCGAGTTCGAGCACGGGGGGACCGGTTCGGCGATGGAGCTGGAGTATGAGGAGTTCGGCGAGTACGAACATGAGGTGGAGAAGGGGGGAGAAGTCGTTCTGGAGGAACTCCATCTTACCAAACGCTTCTCCGATCACTTCTCCCTGCGGGCCGGTCGGCTGATCCTGCCGGTCGGTCTGACGAACAAGGAACATGAGCCGGACGATTATTTCACGGCCACCCGTCCGGAAGGGGAGATGTCGATTATTCCGGTCACCTGGAACGAGATCGGTCTGCAGGGATTCGGGGCGGTCGGTGATCTGGAGTGGATGCTGATGGTGGTCAACGGACTGGATGCGACCGGGTTCACGTCGGAGAACTGGATTGTGGAAGGGCATCAGACCCGGTTCGAGACGATTCGGGCGACCGATCCGGCGGTTGTCGCCCGGCTTGATTATTCCCCTCTCTCCTGGATGACGATCGGGGCTTCCTTCTACCGGGGGAATTCCACCGGGAACAGGCCGAAGGAGGATATGGAGGGGATATCGGGCGTGGTGATGATCGCCGAAGGTGATCTTCGCATCAATCGCGGACCTCTGGTCATTCGGGGAGAATTCCTGAACGGAACGCTGACGAATGCGCCGGAGATCAGCAGCAAGAACAGCCGTATATCGAAAAATCTTCAGGTGCCGAGAACCCCTGTGGCAAGTGCCGCCCGGGCCTGGTCGGTGGAGGGAGGATACGACGTTTTCTCCTTGATCGATGCCGACTCGCCCATCCGCCTTCTCCCCTTCATCCGCTACGAATACTATAACTCGATGGAGGAGACCGAGGGGACGACGTTTGCCGATCCGCGCTTCGAGCGGACGTTGCTGACCGGCGGAATCAATCTCCATCCGATAAAGGGGCTGGTCCTGAAGGCCGACTACTCCCATCGCAAACTCGGACTTGACCGCTACAACGACGAGAACACATTCAGCATCGGGGTCGGCTACGTCGGCACATTCCTCGAACACTGAAAGGGAGATCTGCAAACCGTCAACCATTGAACCATCAACCATTCAAACCATACAACCACACTCAACATGAATATTCGACGACTTCTTTCATCCATCTGCTCTCTTCTGCTGATTACCGGTCTGGTCTCCTGTTCCGACGATTCCCCGACCGGGACAATCGACGACACGGAGTACGATATCTATCTCGACGACTTCAGTCACAAGGTTGCCGTGGCGACCTACAGCGACATGAAGGCCAAAGGGGTGGCTCTTGACGGGGCGGTCGAGGCGTTTGCGGCCGATCCGAACAATCAGGCAAAGCTTGATGCCGCCTGCACTGCATGGCGCGGGATGCGGGAACCGTGGGAGGCAAGCGAAGCCTTCCTTTTCGGTCCGGCGGAATTCCTCTCACTCGATCCGGCGCTCGACAGTTGGCCGGTTGACCGGCAGCAGCTTGAGGATGTGTTGAACAGCGAGTTCGAGCTGACGCCGGAGTTCATTGCCGAAGGTCTTGGTCCGGCGCTTCGGGGATTCCACACCGTCGAGTTCCTGTTGTTCGCCGACGGCGCTCCGCGTGATGTTGCGACGTTTACCGAGCGTGAGCGGGAATATCTGGTAGCCGTAACGCAGGTGCTGGCCGATGATGCGGCTCGACTTGCCGAGGCCTGGGAAGATGGATTTGCCGATGAGTTTGCAAACGCCGGAAAGGCGGGGAGTCGCTATCAGAGCCAGACCGATGCGGTGCTGGAGATGATCGAGGGGATGAGCGGCATCTGCGACGAGGTGGCCAACGGAAAGATCGCCGATCCGTTCGACGAGCAGGACACCCGGCTTGTGGAATCACAGTTCAGTTGGAACTCGCTCGACGATTTCGCAAACAATGTCCGGAGCGTCCGGAATGTATATACGGGAGGATATCATAACGGCGAGGACGGCAAGGGAATCGATGAACTGGTGGCGGAGAAAAATGCCGCACTCGATACGAGGCTGAAAGCCGAAATCGACGAGGCGATCGCCGCCATCGGTCGGATACCGGCTCCCTTCCGGGACAATCTGGATGCGACGACGGAGATCGAAGCCGCACAGGAGGCTGTGCTGACAGTCTTCAATACGCTTGAAAACGATGTGAAGCCTCTGTTTGTGAACTGACGGAAACTGAGGGATTCGAGAAAGGAGGGGGAGGAAACTCCCCCTTCGCTATAATAATTCGGTAGAGCCTGTCAACAACCCGTTTCTCTTCGCATGACTACATCAATCCTGCGGTATTCCCTGCTCTTTCCCCTTCCCCTTGCTCTGTTGCTGCTGAGCGGTTGCGGGGAGGATCCGGCGCAGCCGGGGGGGAGTGACGTGATTCTCTCCGGAGGAGCCACTACCGTCACCAGCGCAACAAGCAATGCCTTCTCGACTCCGGCGCCGAACCTTTCCGGCAGTCAACTGGCGCTCCATCTGCGCGGGGATGCCGAGTTCGAGGTGGAGTTCGTCGCCGCCCCGGCGGAACTTTATGGCGGACTCGGTCCGGTCTTCAACAGCAATTCCTGTATTTCCTGCCACGTTCGCGACGGGCGGGGACGGCCTCCTTATCCGGGGGAGGGAATCAGGCAGATGCTGATGCGGATCAGCATCCCGGGAGCCGATCCGGTTACCGGCGGACCTGCCCCGGTCCCCGGCTTCGGAACCCAGATGTTCGACAAGGCGATTTTCGGAAAGCGGCCGCAGGGGACCTTCCGGATCGACTGGATGGAGATGCCGGGAGCCTATGGAGACGGAACGCCCTACAGTCTTCGCAAGCCGATCTACACGATCACCGAGACCTATCGTTCCGTGCCGGGAGATATGCTCTATTCCCCCCGCGTCGCCCCTCCGGTCTTCGGCGCGGGATTGCTGGAGGCGATTGCGGAGTCCGATCTTCTGGCGTATGCCGACCCGAACGATGCCGACGGGGATGGTATTTCGGGAAAGGCCAACTATGCGTGGGATGTGAAGGAGGGGCGGAGGAAGATCGGACGCTTCGGATGGAAGGCGAACACGTCGACGCTTCTGCAGCAGACGGCCGCCGCCTACCGGAACGATATGGGGATTACCAGTCCCTATTTCCCGGTGGAGAGTTCGCACGGTTCGGAGCAGAACGATCAGGAGGAGGATGATCCGGAGATTTCGCAGGAGACGCTGGATGCGGTGACCTTCTACGTGCAGACGCTCGGCGTTCCGGCCCGGCGGAACGTGCGGGATGAAGAAGTCCGTCGCGGTGAAACGCTCTTTGCCGATCTCGGCTGCGCTTCCTGTCACGTCCCGACGTTTCAGACCGGAACGCTCCCGGGAGTGCCGGAGGTTTCCGGCCAGCGGATCTACCCCTACACCGATCTCCTTCTCCACGATCTCGGCGAAGAACTTGCCGACGATCGTCCGGATTTCGACGCCGACGGTCGCGAGTGGCGGACGCCTCCCCTCTGGGGGATCGGTCTGACCTCGCTGGTCAACGGCCACACGCTTTTCCTGCACGATGGCCGGGCCCGCTCCTTTGCCGAGGCGATCCTGTGGCACGGCGGCGAGGCGGAGACGTCCCGCGAGAAGTTCCGGACGATTGCAAAAGAGGATCGTCGGGCGTTGATCCGGTTTCTGGAGTCTCTGTAGAGACTGAGCATCGTGAGTGCAAGAATGTCATCGGCTTGTCTCTGTACACCCCTGCAGTGCGGAGGATCAAACGTCGTTTGACCGAAGTCCATGTCTCCTGAAGGTGTATGGATTTTCCCCTTTGATCGGCCACCGTTTTTTCCTACCCTCTCCGGTATCTTGTCAGGAAGTTCTAGGCCACCTGAAACCGGAGGTCCCGATGACGCGCGGAACAATGCCTCTTCTCCCTCTCCTGTTGCTTCTCTGTTCACTCCCTCTGTTCGGACAGCGGGAAATTGATGAGAGCGGACATCTCTTCTTTCCTCCCCGACTGAGCGGAGTACTTGCCGATTCGGATAACGCCGGGCAGGGGGAACAGACCCTTCAGGCAGTCGTTGTGGAGCAGATTGCGTTAATCAAGTCGCTTCCCATCCTTCCCATTGTCTTCTTCGATGATCCCGGACAGACCGAGCTTCCTTCCAGATACCGGCTTTTTGCAGGCGGCGCCGAGGCGCGCTCGGAGGTTATCGATCTTGAGGCGGGAGAAAGTGCGATCGCCGTCTACCATAACGTGCTGAACGTTGTCGGCTCCCGTATGCGAACATATCGCGATCACATCTACCTGACCGGATGTTATTCGGCCGATCCCGGGGAGAGTCCGGAAGTGGCACGAAGGCGGGCGGAGAACGTCAGGGCCTATCTGACGGATGTCTGGAGGATCCTTCCCAAGCGGATCACCATGCGCGAGCCTCGGCAACTGGGGACGTCCACAGACGACGAGGCGTTGCGCGAAGAGGGACGGGCCGTCCGGATCGAGTTCGAGAACGGCGATCTGTTGTTTCCCGTCGATTACCGGGTCCTGGTGAACAGATCCGTTTACATCCCTCTCGAACTCCGGTTGCAGCCGAATCTGAATTCCGAAGACGTTGAATCCTTCAAGATCCAGACGTGGCTTGACGGGAAGCTGGTGAGTTCCACTACCCTGCCAAAACCTTTCGATTCCTCCACCTACACCATTCGGGGAGAATGGCGAATCTCCCCTTCTTTCACTTCTGTCCTTCCCGATGATTTGCAGGTAGGGGTGGAGCTCGTCGGACGGGGTGGGCGGACACGAACTTCAAATTCCATTTCCTTCGGGTTTCGCAGCGGAGGGGTGACCGAGCTGCATTCGCGGCATTACTATCTGCTGTGGGATATGATTCCCGTCTCCGCATATCAGGTTGCCGACACGGCTTTGTTGTCGGCCGATATATTCAACGCATCGATCCGTTCGACTTCACCTGCTGCGCTGAATCTCCGTCTCGACGTTCCGGAATGGAACACGGTATCGGTGCCGGACCGACCTGTCCGCTACGACCGTTCGCTCGAAACGTTCGTGCAAGGCCTGGCGATCGACCTTCCTGAGGAGATAAAAGTCCACTCGGATGGTGCGGGGGGCGAGAGTCCTGATCGGGAGGTTGTTACTTGCGGAATACCGTATACCGGGAGTGAGAAGGAGAAGGAGAAGGAGAAGGCGGAGGAGAAGCATCGCAGGGAAGTGAGGGACGCCGAACATTTCCGCATTCTGGCACTCGATGCAACGTTGAACCACGTCTGGTTTGCGCCGAGGGAGGTGGACTCCGATACGATTCCGTGTATGGAGCGCGGGG
>CBFGQN010000020.1:0-16128 GCA_965650895.1 uncultured Ignavibacteria bacterium
GGAAATATGCCGACGTGATTGCCGCCAACTTTGCCGGGCACTATCACAGAGACGACTTCCGGCTGATTCCCGACGCTGCCGGAAAGAACATGCAATCGTTCATGCTCTATCTGCCGTCGATAGGTCCGAACAACTACAACAACCCGGGCTTCAAGGTCGTGGACTATAACCCGGCCGACGGGATGCTGCGGGACTACAAGGTCTACTATGCGGATCTGGGGGGGGCTTCAGGGACAGGTTCGGCCTGGAGCACGGAATACGGTTTCGGCAAAACCTATGAGGTAAAGGAAATCTCCACAGCGTCGCTTGCCGACGTTTACGGCGAACTGGACACGAACCGGCAGATGCAGATCGACTACCTTCGGTTCTATCCCGTCGCCTACAACCCGGTCCCTCTCAGCAAGTTCAAGGCCTATTGGTGTATCATGGGACATGTGACTGCAGAGGGAATAAAGCAATGTTCGTGCGGGGGATAGGAATGGATGCTTTGCTCTTTGCGTCCTTTGCGTGAAAAACACTCACGCAAAGAGCGCAAAGGGCAAAGGCGCAAAGGTTCAGGTTATGGACGCAATCGTCACCATCATTATCATCGTCTCGTTTTTCCTCACCACGTTCTACACGCTGAGGAACTCCTTTGCCTTCGAGAAGTATCTCTTCCGGGTCGATGATGTTCTGATCCGCCGGGAGTATTACCGGATCATCACCTCCGGCTTCCTCCATGCCGACTGGTTCCACTTCGGCTTCAATGCCCTTGCCCTCTATTTTTTCGGTCGGATCGTCGAAGCGTCGCTTCCGGTTCACTCCTATCTGCTGATCTACTTCGGGAGCCTTGTCGGCGGGAGTCTGCTGGCTCTCTACATTCACCGGCATCACGGCGATTACTCGGCGGTCGGAGCTTCGGGGGCGATCAGCGGCATCATGTTCGCCTTCACCTTCCTCTATCCCGATGCGGACATCGGTTTTCTCTTCCTTCCGGTCTCCATCAACGCCGTGATCTTCTGCTTCGCCTACACGCTGATCTCGATCTACGGGATCAAACGGAAACGGGGGAACATCGGCCACGAAGCCCATCTCGGCGGGGCGGTCACCGGCCTTCTCCTGGCGGCGTTGCTGGAGCCGGATCTGATGCCGCATCATTGGGACACGTTTCTGATCCTTCTTCTCCCCACGCTCCTGTTCCTGATCCTGATTGTGATGAAGCCGGAGATTATGCTGATTGACCGGTACGGTTCCTACCCTCTTCGTCGGCTGCGTGATGTAAGAATCTCCCGGCGTCGCGGGGCCGCAGTCGGTGAGGGGGAGGAGATCGACCGTATCCTCGACAAAATCAACGAGCGGGGGATCGACAGCCTTACGCCGAAGGAACGGATACGTCTGGAGAACCGATAGATGTAAGGGAATAATGTCTTTCCCCCTCTTGTTTCTCAGTACGTCCGCGCCGTAATTTCGGGTCGAATGAAATCAGCCATGTTCCGGATTCTTTCCCTGCGCTCTGCAATCCATATTGTCCCTGCGGAGAGAAGAGGTGTTGCTTATCCTCTCTCCATCCTATTCTTTCTGCTGTTGTTCCTCGTTTCGACCGTTCACGCTCAGGAGAACGTTGACGAAACGGTGATGTTCCGTCAGGCGGTTGAGCAGGACAGACCGATCCTTCTGATATTCTCCGGTTCCGACTGGTGCGCCCCCTGCATCCGGTTCGATCGCGAAGTGTTGAGTGATACGACGGTGCGGAAATTTGTCGAGGAACATCTTCTGGTGATCCGGGCCGACTTCCCGCAACGGAAGAGTTTGCCGGACGATCTGGTCGAACGAAACGAACGACTGGCCGAACGGTACAACGCCGACGGAGAATTCCCGCGGGTTCTTCTGTTGAATCCGGATCAGTCGGTTCTCGCCCTTCTCTCCCACAGCGGCGCTTCCCCTTCTTCCTTTCTCGATGAAGTTCAACGGTATCTTCCCTCGCCTTCTCCTCTGCGAGAATTTCGCACGTCGGCCCGGTTGATGGGATCAGGGTTCGAGTTCACGATTGTGGCGGCCGATTCTCTCCGGGCTTCCCGGTTGCTGCAGCGGAGCGTTGCGGAGGTCGGGCGGATCGAACGGCTTCTTTCGGAGTGGATCGATACGTCGCAGACCAGCAGACTGAACCGGATGGCGGGGAAGGGGGATGTGGAGGTCGATCCGGAACTCTACGCTCTTCTGCAGCGCAGTCTCGCCATCTCCCGGTTGACGCAGGGGGCGTTCGACGTCAGTTTCGGCGGCGTGGGGAATCTTTGGAAGTTCGACGGAACCCAGCGGACGCTTCCCGACTCCGAGGCGGTTGCCCGGGCGGTTGTGAATGTCGGGTTCGAGAATATTCTGATGCTCGATTCCTTCCGCGTGGTCCTGAAGAAGGAGGGGATGAGGATCGGCTTCGGTTCCATCGGAAAGGGATACGCGGCCGACCGGGTGCAGAAGATGCTGATGGATGAGGGGATCGTCGGAGGGGTCATCAACGCAAGCGGCGATCTGCGGGCCTGGGGGAGTCGTGCCGACGGTTCGCCCTGGCGGGTCGGTATCGCCGATCCGAAGGACCGCGCGCGGATGCTCCTCTGGCTGCCGATTACCGATGGATCGGTGGCCACCTCCGGGAACTACGAGAAGTTCTTCGAGGTCGACGGCATTCGTTATTCCCACATCATCGATCCGCGGACCGGATGGCCCGCCCGGGGAGTCCGGAGCGTGACGGTGATCAGTCCGAGCGCCGAACTCTCCGACGCCCTGGCCACCGGCATCTTCGTTCTCGGCGTCGAGGTCGGCCTCGATCTGGTCGAACAGCTTCCCGATGTGGAATGCATTATCGTCGATGATGAGAACCGGATCCATGCGACGTCGGATCTTGACATTCATACCGATGCAATCGGACAACTTCGCGGAGGGAGGTGATGAAGGGGAAGAATCGCAAAGCTGACCTTCACTCTGAACGTCCGGCTTCGTTTCGACACAGTCGATTGTTCCTTCCGTTTTTTCTTCCCGTTGTCGTTGCAACGTTCTGTCTGGTCTCCTGCACAACCGTCAAACCATACCAGCGGGTCTATCTGAACGACAGTGAAATGGGGGGGAGTCGTGCCGTCTCCGGAACCGAGGAATACGTTCAGAGTATTCGCGAAGGAGCTTCCGGAGGGGAGACCGGAAAAGGGAGCGGTGGATGCGGGTGCAATTGAAGATTGTCGCCGGCGGAGTTGCGCTGAAATCGCTCATCCGATTCTGCCTTCCGTTCCTTCTTCTCCCGGCGTTGCCGATGCTTGTCAGGGCGCAATCCTCCGAATCGTCCGATTCCGGCTATGCGAAGAAAAAGATTCCGGAGACCGAGCTTCAGGTCCTCTTCTCCTATTACACGCAGGATGGAGAACATTCGGCGGTCACCGGAGGTGAGGGGACCGAGAACCTGCAGGTCTATGCGCCGGACATCCGGCTGATCCATCCTCTCGATGAATCCTCCCGTCTCTACGCCTCGCTCGGCGTCGACGTGGTCAGCTCCGCCTCCACCGACAACATCGACTTCCACGTCTCCTCCGCCTCCAGTCTCGACGGTCGCTACCACGTCTCTCTCGGCTACGGACGGTCCTTTCCCGCCGCCGGACTGGAGCTGACCGGCAAGGGGTTGTTTTCCATCGAGTCCGACTACCTTTCTCTCGGAGGCGATCTGGCCGGCAGCTACACCGATCCGTCGCAGACAAACACCTATTCGATCTCGTTGCAGGGCTTCTTCGATGACCTGCGCTGGGGGCGCCTGAACCCGCGGACAAAGTACGGTCCGGCCTCTCTGGTCTATCCGCAGGAGCTGCGATACCGGGAGTGGTACGACCGGCACAACCGGACTTCCCTCAACGCGCGGTTCACCTGGTCGCGCGTGCTGAACCGGCGGATGATCCTGAACATCAGTCCGGGGATCACACTGCAACATGGCCTGCTCGCCACGCCGTTTCATCGGGTCTACTTTCAGGAGGTTTTCCTTCCGAAGGTGGAGAATCTGCCGGAAAGTCGGGTGAAGATTCCGCTCGGGATCGGTCTGAACTCCTTTATCGGAGGAGAGTGGGTGCTGCGGTCCTCCTACCGGTTCTACTGGGATGACTTCGGCATCCTCTCCCACACCGGGGAGATCGAGGTCCCCTGGAAAACGAACCCTTCGCTGACGTTTACGCCGTTCCTTCGATTCTACGTCCAGACCGCCGCCGATTTCTTCCGGCCACGAGGAGAGCATACGCTCGACGAAACGTTCTATACGTCCGACTATGACCTTTCGGCCTTTACCAGTCTGAAGACCGGTCTCGGCGTCCGCTACTATCCGTTCTCCTCCTTCCTCAGGGAACTCTCGATCCGCTATGCCTACTACCGTCGCGATGACGGATTGTTTGCCCATATCCTGAGCATGTATTTCAGTTATGATCTGTAGGGGGGGAGAGGGAATGCTTCTTTACTCCTCAATACTTTCCTGTCCTTCGAGCCTGTTCTTTGAGGCGATCGCTACAGTTTGTCATATCGGGTCGAATGTGGTTAATTGAGCGCACGACTCAGGGAGCATTCATCAAATCATCATTCATCATGAACAATCATTTCGAAGAGGGGGAGCAGACCTCGCCGGTGAGCGAACCGGTTGCATTGTCGTTGACCGAAGAGGAACTGCGTGAGCGACTGAAGGCTGAGCAGGACCTTCCCCGGGGTATCGTTCCGGCTGCCGCCGCGGCCGTTGTCAGTGCGATTGTCTGGGCATTGATTACTATCGGAACAGGGTATCAGATCGGTATCATGGCTATCGGTGTCGGTCTGCTGGTAGGACTGGCCATGCGCAAAGGGGGGAAGGGGATCGATCCGATCTTCGGCATCGCCGGGGCCACACTTGCTTTCCTCGCGTGTCTTCTCGGAAATTTCTTCGGTCTCGTCGGCATTGGCGCGGATATCGAAGGGTTGGGTTACTTCGAAACCCTTTCGATGGTCGATATCGGCGCGGTCTCCTCGCTGATGTTCAGCAGTCCCATCGACTTTCTCTTCTATGGTCTGGCCATCTACGAAGGATACAAGTTCTCCTTCCGGAGAATCACCGAAGATGAAGTTGCCGGGTATGCTACATAGGCTCGGTCGGTTAAAGCTTTTCGGATAAGAATCGGGCGGATGCGCGCGGAAATATCTGCGTCCATCCGCCCGATCTGCATCGTCCGTATTCTATCCCCCTTCAACCTCCTCTTCCGCAGACGCCTCCTGCTCCCGATGGCGAAGACCGACGAGGACTCCCGGAAACCGCTTGCGCAGATGTGCGGCCAATCGTTCGGCAAAGTAGACCGAGCGGTGCCGGCCGCCGGTGCAGCCGAAGGCGATGCTCAGGTAATCGAACTGCCGTTCCCGGTACCGCCTGACGGCCGCCTCGGCCATCGCCGCGACGTTCCGCCAGAACTCCTCGACCTCCTCCCGTCCCTCAAGAAAGCCGATGACTTCCTCATCCATGCCGGTCTTCCCGGCAAATTCCGGATAGCGTCCCGGATTGTGAAGAGGTCTGCAATCGAAGACATACCCTCCTCCGTGTTCGGTCTCGTCCACCGGATAGCTCCCTTTCTTGTAGCTGAAACTGGTGATCCGGATGTTGAGCGGGGTGAGTGACGACGTCTCTTCAGCTTCGGAACCGGCGGTGATCAGAACCTGCGGAGTCGGGGTGACGGAGGTCGGTTCTTCGGTCGGGGGGACGTTGTAGTCGCGGGCCAGCCATTCGAACGTCTCGGCCAGTTCCGGCAGTTGGATCGGGAAATCTCCGTTGAGCAGCGTCAGGACGTTCCGCACGCCGTAGGGGATGCTGGCGACGAAATGGGCTTTCCCCTCGTAGAGTCCGCGATAACCGTAAGCCCCCATGGCCTGCAGGGCACGGATGAGAACAAAGCCGGGGAAGAGCCGGAGAAATTCCTGCCGATCCAGCGGAAGCAGTTCCGAAAGATGCTCCAGATAGAGTCCCAGCAGTTCGCTCCGTATCCCCTCCGGTATGTTTGCCTTCGCATCGTAGAGGAGCGAGGCGATGTCGTACTGAAGCGCACCCCGCCGTCCCCCCTGATAGTCGATGAACCAGAGTTCGGGTCCTTGCGGATCATCTCCCGGGACCATGATGTTGCGCGACTGGAAATCGCGGTAGAGAAAGTGCTCGATCGGGGCCTCCAGCAGAAAGTCGATCAGTCGTTCGAAGTCGTCCTCCAGTCTCTCCTCATCGAACTGCACGCCGGTCAGCTTCAGGAACATGTACTTGAAGTAGTGAAGGTCCCAGAGCATCGAGCGACGGTCGAACTCCGCCCGGGGCATGCTCAGCGAGAAGTCGATGACCCGGCCGCCGATCACCTGGAAACGGGGGAGAAGACGGACCGCTTCGCGATAGGCAGGGAGGATCGCTTCGGGGAATGCATCCCCTGTTCGCAGACCGCTTAGTCGGTCGTAGAGCGTGTGCTCCCCGAGATCTTCCTCAAGATAGATGTGGTGGTCCTCATCGAAGGCGTAGACCTGCGGTACCGGCAGATCGGCTCCGCGGAGGCGACGGGAGAAGGCCACGAAGGCCCGGTTCTCTCCGGCATCCGGACCGTGAACGCCGACGACGCTCGGTCCGTCCGGACCGCTCAGTCTGTAGAGTTGACGATTCGATCCGTCGGCCCGGAGTGTCCGGATGTGAGCCGGTTGGTGACCGAACGTTGCGTTGTAGAGGTGAGCCAGTTGTTCCTGCGTTGACATGCGAAGTCTTTTTCATTACGGAAATTTCAACAACGGGCGAAGATACGGAGGGAAAAAAGAAGGATCGTCCGGATTCAATACGTCCGGTCATCCCGGGGCATTTTCCGTATATTGCCGTCCGTATTTTCAACGTTTTATCGTACTATCGACACAACAAGACGCTGTACACCTATGAACCTGTCAATGTGGAGGGGCTGCAGAGTCCCGCTCCTTGCATTCGCTCTGGTTTTCATCCTTGCCGCCTGCGGCGATACGAAACCCGGTGACGTTCCCGAAGGGGACACGACTGCCGTTACGGACTCCGCCGCGACCCATGCCGAAATGGACCGGGCCATTGCCGATTACAACGAAGCGGCCGACTCGCTTGCGCTGGTTCTGGGAGAGCTTCGCACAGTGGAAGATGTCGAGCGGCTTGCGCCGACGATCCGCCATCTGGAATCCCGTATCGACGCGTTCAACGAAGCCTCGGCCCGCTACGGCAACGCACTGCTCGACCGTATGGGGAGCAATCCGACCCAGCCGGCCTTCGAGCGTCTGCGGACCGAACGTGAGAGAATCGACAGTCTGCCGGAGGTTGCGCAGAAGCTTGCGGAGGTCGAAGCGCGACAAGGGGCGGAGATACGGTAACGTCTGCATTCCCGACCCAACGGAATGCGGGGATTATAGCGACCACGTCCTGCAAACAATACACAAAATCTCAGGGAGTAATCATGCTCAACAGAACAGTCTCCATGCTGCTCGGCTTCGGCCTTCTGGCAAGTGCCTTCACGGCTGCCGGATGCGGCAGCAGCGCCGACGATGTGAAATCCGTCCTGAAAGAATATGTCGAAACGCTTGAGAGCATCAAGACGGTAGAGGATGCCAACGCCAAGAAGGACAAGCTGATGGAACTCGGCAAGAAAATGTCGGAGATGAAGGGGACCGAAGGGGAAGCCGAGAAGCTGGCGAACGATCCGGAAGTTGAAGAACTGACCAACAGGATGATGAAAGAGGTGATGCGTCTGGGATCGGATCCGGAGATCGGCCCGATTATCACCGAGGCGATGCAGAGTATGCAAAGCTGAGTGTTCCCGGCATGTATTCGCACATCAAATTCTTACAGGACTTGTTATGAATATCCGGAATAACCGGCATCTCAGGATGCCGAAGGGCTTTTCACTGATTCTCTTTTTGCTTCCTCTGTTCCTTGTCGCCTGCGGCGACAAAGCTGGGGATGAGGGGACTGAAGCCGAAAGGGTCGAAGGGGAGCAGACCGAGCAGACCGTCGCGGAATCGACAACCGCCGATGCGACGACTGCAGAAGGGGAGGGGACGAGCCGGATGCTGGAACTGCGAAAGGAGCTGATGGAAATTCTCCTGAACATCGAGACGGTGGAGGATGCAAAAGCCGCCGACGCATCGATCGGAAAGGTCTTTGACGGAATGGTGGACGTGATCGAAGGGTACAAGGACAATCCGGCAGCGGCGAGTGCGGTTCAGAACGATCCGGAGGTTCGGGAACTGGAACGACGGATGAATGAACACATGCAGAAAGTCTCCGCCGAGAATCCGAAGGTCGGGCTGGAGATCGCATCGATCATGATGAAGCACAGCGGCAAGCTGATGAAGGCGAGCATGGAACTGATGCAATCGGAACAGGTTCAGGAGGCGATGAAGGGGGCGCAGAAACAACTGGAAGATGTCTCGAAGCAACTTGAGAAGGCCAAAGGTGGGGAATAGATCTCCCTGCGGTTCGGTCGTCATAGAACAAAGCATAAACCACCAGTCAACATTAATTGAGCGTACACAATCCAACGAGGAAACAGTGAAATCAACATTCAAACTTTTTATTCTCAGCCTTTTTGTCGTTTCGTTCACAGCCGTCGGATGCGGTGACAAAGAGGGGAACGGTGACGACGCCGACACGACCGGAACGAGCAGCACAGATGCCGGTGGATCGGGCGGGGCTACAGCCGCCGACTTCAAGCAGGGGATGATCGATCTGAGCAAGCAGATGATTGACATCACCGAGGATATCGAGAGTGTCGAGGATGCCCAGGAGGCCGAGCCGAAGATCGAGAAGGCGATGAACGATATCGTTGCCCTCTTCACCCGTCTTGCCGACAACATCGACAAGATGACGGTGGCCGAACTGCGCGAGCTGCAGAACCTGCAGACCATCATGGAGGATCCGGAGGTCAAGGAGTGGATGGACAAGGCGCAGGCCGCAAGCGACTAGCTGAAAGCGGATCATCCGGATGCCGCAGCAAAGCTTGAGGAGATCGGCAACAAGCACGGCGAGAAGATGATGGGGGCGATGATGGGAGCGATGATGAAGATCGGCCAGAAAGTCGGCATGGAGAACATGGACGGCTCGATGGGAGACGTGGACACGAGTGAGGACACCACGGCCAATCAGTAAGAGCATTCCGTCAGGGGCACACATTCAGGGATACGTCCGATGGCGGGCGTATCCCTTTCTTTTTTGCCTTGCCGTTCGACCGGATTCCGTAGTTTCCCGCCGGGTAATCAATCATATTCTGACGACTATGAAAACATCGTTTGTCGCACTTCTGCTACTTCTGTTCTCCACGCCTTTCCTTTCCGCTCAGGAAGGGGGAGAAGAGCTCCCGATCAGTGAACGGTTCAGGCAGGGAATGATCGATGTGAGCAAGCGGATGATCGACATTGTTGAAGGGATCGAAAGCGTCGAGGATGCCGAGGCGGCCGAGCCGGAGATCGAGAAGGCAATGCATCAGCTTACCTCCCTCTTCACCGACCTTGCCGAAAATATCGACAACGTTACCGTGGCCGAACTGCGTGACTTGCAGCTGATGCAGTATATCGCGGAGGATTCCGAAGTGAAGGAGTGGACGGAGAAGGCCCAGGCGGCCGTCGACAGGCTGGAGGTGGAATATCCGGAAGCCGCCGCAAAGCTGAAGGAGATCGGTGACAGATACGGCGAAGAGATGGCCGCAGCAATTATGGAAGCCACGATGGAGATCGGCCGGAAGCTGGGTGTGGATCAGTACGATTCGTCCGGAGACTTCTCCAATCCGGACGAACCCGAATTCTTGCTTGCATACAAACGTGATCTGGTTCGCATCACCGACGAGCTGATCGAAGAGATGCGGGAGATCGACGGGGTGGATGATGTCCGGAATGCAGAGTCCCGCATTGCCGGGCAGATGGAAGAACTGACCGATGCCCTTCGGAACCTGGTCGACGCCTGGAACGCTCTCTCCGATGAGGAACGGGAAGAGATGGGGGGCTCGGCTGCAATCGTCGAAAACGAAGGGATCGTCTTCCAACTGGAACGAGTCGAGGATGAGCTGTACGCATTGAAGGAGAGAAACCCTGAAGCCGGAGAAGCTTTCCAGGAACTCGGCAAGAAACACAGCGCCGGATACGAGGAATTGATGGACCGGCTTATGGACTCCGATTTCGGCAGGGATGATTATTGAGCGACAAGTGGGAATTTCGATTGTCGAGTGACGATTGTCGAATGACAAATACCCGGGCCGTCCCCTCAAAGCTGATAGCTCAAAGCTCATCTCTCAAAGCTCCCAACTCCTCCCCGATCCGGAATCACGCAAAGGACGCAAAGAGCAAAGACGCAAAGCTCAAAGCTGATAGCTCACTGCTCAAAGCTCATCTCTCAAAGCTCCCAACTCCTCCCCAATCCGGAATCACGCAAAGGACGCAAAGCTCAAAGCTGACAGCTCAAAGCTCATCTCTCAAAGCTGATGGCTCACTGCTCAACGCTCACCTCTCAAAGCCCCCTCCCCCAAAGGAACTCTACCCGACCCCTCCCTTGTTCTGATCTGCACGGAAGGCACCGGAACGTCCGGTCTCTCTCTGCGGTAATCAACTCATCCGGCCATGAAAACGCTTGTACCATTGCTTCTTGCGTTGATCGTTTCCACTTCGGCCATATCCGCACAGGATACCGTGCGGCCGGAATCCGGAATTGCCGAACAGCTTCGCCTGATGGTGATTGACGGAAGCCGGGAGATGCACAGTATCGCTTCGTCGGTCAGAACCGTGGAGGACGCCGAGGCTGCCGGACCCAGAATCCGGAGGATGATCAGCGACATGATCCATCTCTTCGGAAAACTGACGACGCAACTCCGCTCGGTCACCCTCCGGGAGATGTACGAGCTTCGAACGATGGGACGCATCCTCGAAGATCCGGAGCTTGTGGAGTGGAGAGAGAAGGCCGAAGCTGCGATCCTTGAGCTGGAAGAACGGGATCCGAAGGCGGCGGCGGTGATGTGGGAGGCCGGAACGGACTACGATAGCCGGCTGATGGAGACCATGACCAATCTGCTGGTCGGCCTTGACAAACCGGTCTTCAATGATTCCATTGCTCCCCTTTACCGGCAGAGCGAATTGATCGGGGAGTATCGTGCGGGACTTCTGGCGTATTGCCGGAATATTACCGGCATTATGGAGAAGATCCGGACCGTACGGGATGCCGAGCGGGCCGGGGGTGTTATTGGGGAGGAGGCCGAAGTTATGGAGGGAATTCTCTGGAACCTGCTGGAAAAGGCGGATCGGATTCCGGCCGCCGAGAAGAGAACGTTGGGGCAGGCAATGAAGGATGTGCTGACCGATCCCGACCTCCGGTCCTGCAGCCGGGATGCCGTCGCGGCCCGGGATGCGCTCGGGGCACGAAGTGCGAAAGCGGGAGAACGGTTTGATGAGATCAACCGTGAGGAGAGTGAGGAGTTCGAGGAGATGTCACGTGAGCTTGTCGAGTTCCTTGTCGATCTCGGGGAGACGGAGTAGGTCCGGAGCGCTCTGCGGAAATGGTACACGGATCGGGACGGATGAGCACGGATTGAAGATCGGATGTCCTATTCGAGACGGTGGAGAAATTCATCGATCAGCCTGAACATCCTGCCGAATGTCTCCCACTGCAGCGTCTCCGGACGATCATCGACGTGATGGTAGGGTTGTTCGCCCGTAAAGGGATAGATGTAGAATCCCCGAATCCCCTTCTGCAGGAGAAACCAGTGGTCGCTGTTCGGCCCGTTCTCCCGTTTCCTCAGCTCGGAACCTGAAATGCCGAGATCGGTGTGGACCCCTTCAACGAGCGCAAACTCTTCCGGAAAATCGACTCCGCCAAGCACCATGATTCCGTCAAGTCCGGAGGCTGCCATATCGATGTTGACCAGGAAGCGAACCCGGTCGAGAGGGACAGGCGGAAAACGGGCAAAGAACCGCGAGCCCCACAAGCCGGCCTCCTCGCCGCTGAAGGCGACGAAGAGGATGTCGTACCGGAGCGGCTTTTCGGCGAAGCCCTCGGCGAGAGCAAGCATCAGGGCGATGCCGCTTGCGTTGTCGTTGGCTCCGGGAAAGTAAAGTTCCTCGTCGATTGCACCGAGGTGATCGTAGTGACCGCAGAGGATCACGATCGAATCGCTCTCGCCGGTCCCCTCCAGCAGACCGACCACATTGTGCGATTCGATCTTCACTTTTTCGGTCCGTCTCACATTGAACGATGCGGTTGAAGCGGTTGAAGGGAAGGCATCCCGGCGGAGATGGAAGACCGGTTCGGGAAAGGCTTCAAAGAAATTCCCGTAGGTGGGCCGGTCGACCAGCAGCGCCGTCCCTTCGGCTCCGGCTTCCAGAGCGGCGGTGATCCGTTCGTTCAGGTCGAGCGATCCCTTCGGAATGGTCGTGTCGCTTTTTATCGAATCGGGAATCGTCGTCTCGATCACCGCCAGACTCCCCTTGAGGTCTTTTCCGGTGAAATCATTCAGCCTCTCTCCGAGTCGCAGACCGCTTCCGACGCGAACGATCCGCACTCTCTTCTCCTTCCCTCCCCGATTCCCCGGATTGATGATGAAGTCGTCGCCGAACCGCAACGGCTTCCCGTCAACGGCAAGTTCCGGTCGCGAACGGAACGTGTCGACCGTAAGGGGAAAGGGGTGGAGATACGTTCCGCCGACCGGTTTCAGGCCGATCTCCCGAAACCGTTCGCTGATATACTTCGCAGCTTGAATATGTCCCCCCTGTGTGTAGCCCCGTCCCATCATCTCCTTCGACGTCAACCGCTCGACATCACTTTTTGCCGTACGCAGAAGAGAATCCGTTTGCCCGACGACCGCCGCCGACGGCAATGCGGGGAGCAAAAGAAGGCTGAAAAGAATCAGGACGGGAATATCCGGATGGTTGTTCATGTGCAAAAGACGGATGGTTGAAATCGGGATGGAGTATCGGATCAGATCTTCTCCTCTTCATCTCCTCCCAAGCGTTTGCTCATCACCACACTCCGGTAGTTCGTCACGCTCCAGTCGGCCTCCTCCACAACGCGCCAGCCGTGCCGTTCGTACCAGTCGATCAGGTGGGTTGCCTTCTCCGAGGTGTCGAGCGCAAGTTCGCGCAGACCGAGGGCGAGAGCCCGTTTCTCAACGAAGCGCATCATCCGGTTGCCGAGACCGCTTCCCTGCATTGCCGGATCGATACCGAACTGACCGAACCATCCGACATCATCGCGGCGATACCAGTCGGGGGCTTCGGTTCCGGGAACAGTATAGAGGCAGACCGTCCCGACAATTTTTCCTTCATACTCGGCTACGAAGCATTCCCCGCTCTCCACGCGCCGCCGCGTCTGTTCGACGGTCTGGTGGGTTGCCAGGTAGCGGAGTCCCATGTCGGCCAGTTGTTTGTAGGCCCGGTGAAGAAGTCCGGTCAGTTCCTCCAGCGAATCTTCCGGACTGATCGGGCGGATGAGGATCGTTTCGGTCATCTCAGACATGTTCCCCTCCGGTCATGTCCAGCAGGCGACGCCGGAGTTCCTCCTGCAGTTCCCGTTCCTCGTTCCTGTTCGGATCGGCCCGACCCGGAATCGGCTCCCCGATCCGGACGGTGATCTCTCCGGAACGGACGCGCCAGTCGTTGCGGGGGAGAAGCCGGTGCGATCCGGTGATTGCCAGCGGGACCAGCGGGACGCCGGTCTTGGCCGCCAGCAGAAAGCCTCCCCGCTTGAACTCCCCGAGCCGTCCGTCGGCCGAGCGGGTTCCTTCCGGAAAGATCACTACCGACTGCCGCCGTTCCCTGATCTCCCGCGCCGCCCCCTCGATGCTCTCCATTGCCTTGCGCGGATCGGTCCGGCGGATCATGATAAACGGACTGTAGCGGAGACTCCATCCCCAGACCGGAATCTTCGTCAGCTCCTCCTTGTAGACGAAGAGTCCCCCTTCCGGAAGGGAGACGCCGATGGCGATGATGTCCAGATAGCTTGCGTGGTTTGCGATGAAGATGTAGGGGGTCCCCGGTTTCAGGTGCTCACGTCCGAACGTTTTGACCCGGACGCGGAGGAGGATCAGCAGCAGGCGCGACCAGCTTCGCATCAGTGCATGATAGATCCGTGCGTTCCGGTCGATCGGTCGCGTGATCGCCGCGAGGATCGAATAGATCACCGTGACGAGAATAACGAATGGTATGGAAAGATAGAAAAGCAGCATCCCCGACCCGTCTTCCGTTGCGAAGCATTGAACAAGCCGGGCAAAGATACGGGAAAGGGGGATGTTCGATCCATCCTCTTACAACCGGAACAGCAGATGGAGTCGCAGTCCGAACCGGTGAACTCTCCAGTCCGACGTCCCCCCGACCGGCGTGACCCCATATTCGTAGTAGAGACCCGGAGAGACGACCGTTCCGGAATCCCGGTTCCCGAACTCCGCAAAGATTCCGGCGGCGGCGCCGAGGCGGAAAGCGTTGCTTTCGGGAATGTCGTCATCGAAGAAAAACAGGCGGCGACCGTTATTCTCGGCCGGAAAACCTGCCGGATTGACGAGTCGAGCCGACAGAGGCTCCTCAATGTCCATGTACTGGCGCATTGTCCGCTGCGTGAACAGGTGAAACACCGGCCCGACTTCAATGCCCAGACTCAATGCGGAATCGGCGACAAATCGCCACTGACCCGACAGAGAGAGGGAAAGAGACCGATAGTTGACGCTGAGCGTGTGAAGGAAGATCCGATCACCGGAGGTGTCGGGGAAGGTGGGGCCGTCCGAGAAGTATTCGATCGCGTACCAGTCCCCTTGCGGATTGATTACTCTGAGTTCGTCGTCTCCGCTCAAGTCATTATAGGCGATTCCGGCCGAGATCGACCAGACCGGGTTAAAGGTGTACTGTCCCTGAAGCCCGAATGTGACGCCCGGATCGAGATGAGCCGGATATGTCGGAGCCTCCGGAACGTCGGCAGCGGGCATCCCGAACGTGTGGTGATTCAGGCCGAACCCGAAGACCGGACCAATGCGGACCGGAGCCTGACCGATCGAAGGAGCCGGAAGTGAGCAGAACAGAATCAGGAGAGAAAAGAGGAGGGGGAATGTCCTTACAAGACTGAGACGGATACTCATAACGCTTTCAGCCGAATGTGAATGGTGTTGTGAAAGAGAAGACTCTTCGGATCGGGCACTTGTCACCGGACAGGGGGGAGAAGTGGAAAATTCAAAAGGAAAAATTCAAAATGCAAAATGAGGGAGAGGAGGGGGGGAGGGCTCTCTCTCTGCTCTTTTTGAATTTTTCATTTTTCCTTTTGAATTTGTCTTTCCCGCCTACAGTCCGAACAGCAGAGCAAGCTCCACTCCCAGCCGGTGGATCCGCCAGTCGGAGTTGTGCTGAACGGGTGTGATCCCGAATTCATAGTAGAGACCGGGAACGGCAATGATATCCGAATCCCGATCTCCGAACTCTGCGAAGATTCCACCTCTGATCGCAGAGTGGG
Organism: uncultured Ignavibacteria bacterium; assembly: GCA_965650895.1. Classification (GTDB taxonomy): domain Bacteria; phylum Bacteroidota; class Ignavibacteria; order OLB7; family OLB7; genus JAGWAZ01. The sequence continues at coordinate 15,458 of CBFGQN010000020.1, forward strand.
CTGAAGCGGAACCGGAAAGTTCTCCATCGTACAGAAGCATGTTCCTTCCGTTATTCTGCAGCGGGTAACCGTCGGAATTGACGAACCGTCCATTCTCCGGACTTTCGAGCTTTAACGTTTCGGTGAAGTTCCGGGTGAAGACCAGATGAGAAACCAATCCGAGATCTATTCCGAGACATCGGGAAGAGTCAACCAGAGGGCGCCATTGACCGGACAGGCTGACCGAAAGAGTCCGGTAGGTAATCCGACTGACAATGGCATAGTGTCCCTCATGAGGAGGCTCGACGTTGGGATCGACAGCCAGTCCCCTGTAATCGACTTCGTAGAGTCCTTCCCCGTCAATCTTGACGAAACGGATTGTACTGCTGTCCTGACTTCCGCTCAGATTATTATAGGCGAAACCGGCTCCGGCCGACCAGCGTGAATTGAAATTCCGTTGCAGCAGAAAGCCGATGGTTTCTCCGGAGCCGGAGTTGGCCGGATAGAAAGGATGTTCTGTTGCCGCTTCTCCGGCATAGGAAGGACCGGACGTGTGGCGGTTCATATAGTAACCCAGAAGAGGACCGAGTCTGAGCGAATGTTGCGAGACTCCCTGCTCCGGCATGAAGAGAAAAAGCGTCAGGATGGCGATGAGAACGTGGAGGAGAGGGTGGACCGGAAGAAGGCGGCGG
>CBFGQN010000021.1:0-15883 GCA_965650895.1 uncultured Ignavibacteria bacterium
GGTCGAGGTGGCGCGCGCTTGCGGCTGCCCCAGGGCGATGCTGCTGCAGCGGGCCGCCAACATGGACTGGCGCTGGCTCGACGGCGTGGCGCGGCTCGGCATTACAGCCGGCGCCTCGGCGCCGGAGCTCCTGGTGGGCGAGCTACCGCGGCATGTGAGCGGGATGTCCCGCATCTACCGGGACGGCAAGGTGTTGTGGGAGAAGCCGTTCCTGAGCGGTGAGGACAATATGAGCCACACCATCGCCAACCTCGAATACCACCACTTCAAGTATGAGCTGTTCCGCCAGCCCGGCGACGTGCATGTGCACATGTTCGGCACCGCGACGCTGAGCTTTGCCGACGGTGTCAAGACCGAAGCGGGGGATGTCTTCGAGATCCTGACCCAGGATTGCGACCTCCACACCGTCCTGCGGCTGCCGAACGGCACCTTCGCCCCCTACGCCGCCGGGGTGAAGACGAACGTGATCTTCTTCACCAAAGGGGAGCCGACCAACGCCACCTGGATCTACGACGCCCGGACCAACGTCCCCGGCTTCACCAAGAAGGATCGCCCGATGACCCGCGAGTTCTTCGCCGACTTCGAGCGGTGCTACGGCGCCGACCCGAACGGACGGGCCGAACGGAGAGCGGAGGAGGGACCGGAGGACCGCTGGCGGAAGTTCACGATCGGCGAGATAAAGGAGCGGGACTTCAAGATCGACTCGCTGAAATGGCTGAAGGACGAATCGCTCGACGACGCCGAAACGCTCCCCGAACCGGAAGAACTGGCCGCGGATGCCATCGCCGAACTGGAGAACGCGGTGGAGGAGCTGAACGCGATCCTGACGTTGCTGGAGAAAGAGATGGTGGAGGGATAATTGATGAAGATGAATGAACCGATGAGTGATATGACAAGAAATAGAGGAGGGGAGTTGCCGGAAGGGTGGAGAGTAACTACAATAGGGACTGTTGTAGAACTAAATCCACCTAAGCCAAAGCAAGATGCGCTTGCATCAGATTCTCTTGTTTCGTTTGTTCCCATGTCTGCTGTGGATGCTGCCTCTGGTGCGATTACACAGTCAGAAGCTCGCGAGTTTGCTGCTGTACGCAAGGGATATACGGCATTCCGCGATAATGATGTGATTTTTGCCAAGATCACACCGTGTATGGAGAACGGAAAGGCTGCAATTGCACGAGACCTGATTAACAAGCTTGGCTTTGGATCTACAGAGTTTCATGTACTTCGATCCTGTAGCGATATTCTCCCTGAGTATATCTATAACTTCATTCGACAGGAGTCCTTTCGTGCTGCTGCTGAAGCGGAAATGACTGGGTCGGTAGGACAGAAACGAGTTCCTTCAGACTTTCTTACTAATGCAATTATTCCCCTTCCCCCCCTCCCCGAACAACACCGCATTGTAGCAAAGATCGACGAACTCCTCACGCAGGTAAACGCCGTGCGGGTGCGGCTGGAGCGTGTGGCGGCGATGCTCAAACGCTTCCGGCAGGCAGTCCTGTCCGCCGCCTGCTCGGGGAAGTTGACGGAGGGGTGGAGGGAGGAGCAGGGACTTGCTCCGGAGTTGGATTCAGTCCTTTTAAGTACAGTCGCTGCTGATTTTCGCTATGGATCGGCTGCCAAGTCTCAAGCTGAAGGTAGTGTTCCTGTTTTGCGCATGGGTAATATTCAAGACGGCAGGTTGATTTGGGATGACCTTGTTTTTACGTCTGATAATGCTGAGATTGGAAAGTATCAATTGCATCCTGGAGATGTACTATTCAACCGAACAAATAGCCCAGAGTTGGTTGGAAAAACTGCACTCTATAAAGGTGAACGACCAGCTATATATGCAGGCTATCTAATTCGAATTCGATGTAGTAGCGAACTGCTACCTGATTACTTGAACTATTGCCTTAATAGTCCTGCCGGGCGAGAATACTGTTGGCAGGTTAAGACGGATGGAGTCAGTCAGTCGAACATTAATGCAAAGAAGCTTGCGGCCTTTGAATTTCAGTTGCCATCTGTAGGCGAACAACACGAAATCGTCCGCCGCGTAGAATCCCTCTTCGCTCTTGCCGACAGGATCGAATCCCGCGTCGCCGCAGCCTCTGCCCGGGCGGAGAGGTTGACGCAGGCGATTCTCGCCAAAGCCTTCCGCGGCGAACTGGTCCCGACCGAGGCGGAGTTGGGGCGGCTCCCGCAGGAGCCGACAGTAGAGCCGGAACCCCTCCCGGAGGGGACGTCCGGAACGAAGGGGCGGGGGAAGAAAGCCGGGGGGAAGAGCAAACGGGGAAAAGAACAGCTTCCGCTCTTCGGGTAGGGAAGCGGAACACAACCGCGTGATATGATGAAGTTGCCGAACCGGATTCTCCTTCTCTTTCTGTTTGTCTGTTGTTGCCCTCCGGCTGTCTCGGAGTTGCGGGCGCAGGTGCCGGATCGGTTCGTCTTTATTCCGGCATCGCACGACACGGTCACCCTCTCCTCCGATGATATCCTGTCGGTCGATACGCGTGGCCGTTGGTTCCAGGTCTCTCCTTCGGCCTGTCGGAGGCTTGCCGGGGTGAACTTCACGGGGGGTGTTGTGCTTGTCTACAGCGATTCGATTCTGTGTGATGTCTGGTCGTTCTTCGACTACAGGAAGGCAACCATAAACCGCTTCCGGTTCATTTACACGGTAAATGATACGATCGCATTTGCTGATAGCGGGAAAATAAGGTGTGTGGGAATGAACTGGTCCTGTAGCGATTACATGGCGGCGGTACAGAGAGAGGATATTGACTTGTCGATGAAGATCTTCAGAGCCGATTCCCTGATCTGTACGATCAGTGAAGAGGATGTCCTGAGCGTTTCCGTCAGGATGATGGAAGTTTCGCCCCCGGTTCTTGACGGAATAAGGGATGTCAATCTCAAGGATTGCCGTGTTGAGCTATGGAAGGGAGATAAGTTGTTTACAGAGACCGGATTTTTGCAGGAGACCGGAATGCGTAGAATAAATATCCGTGGTTTTTTCCTTCTGGGTGATTTTTTGCTCATCGTTGATGACCGCTATCTGATATATCAACGCGGATAAGAGGAGTTCATAAAAGCAGCCTCTGTGCTCTGCGGTCTGAGCAGTCACAGACAAGCATCAGGGAACTGCTCCACCACTTGGTGATTCTTCGTGTCCGCCGCGGCGGATGGTGTCTTGGTGGTAGATCTCACCATCCGCCGCGGTCTTTGATGCGCCGTGGCGTGCGGACCCAAAGGGCACCAAGTACCACCAAGCAACAGAGACTTCTGCAATTCAAGACTTTCAAGAAAACTTCCAGGATCCGCCTGGTGGGCACCGGACGTATCATAAGATTCTGTTCGTACTGCATTCCAGCCCGGTCATTTTAACATCTTCAATTGAACATGAGCCGATTGTCGTCAGATCTGCCGTCGCCTCGCACGTGCCGGGGCTATGCTCATCCTCCTTTGCCGGAGGACCTCCGCCGCAAAACGGTCCGGGTCCGCACGGGAACCCCGCTTCTTCTGCTCCTGACCGGCCTTCTCATCACAACCTCCGGTCTCCGGGCACAGAACTCCCGCGTCGACACGTTCTACATCACCGCTGCCGTGAAGACCGAGGCGCATCCCTACTACGGGATGGGGCATGAGCGGGGATATGTGGTCAACGGGGTGGAGGGGGATACGATCTATCTGGTTCGGGATAGTACATATGTCTTCAATATTTCTGCGGTCCCACAGAATCTGCCTATGCTGTTTTATACTATTCCAATTGGTGGAACGAGTGGCATTTTCGAGGCCTTTATCACTAAAAGATATGTCTCTGAAGGAATTACAATCGTCAAGCCGACCGATGAAACACCTGAGACTCTCTACTATGCCTGCTTCGACGAACCCTGGGTCGGCGGCACCATCGTCGTGGTCGATTCTCTGACGTCATCCGTTCGGGATGCAGTCCGATTCGCCGGGGCATCCATCGGTTCAGGCCGTTCGTCGGCCCTCCCGAATCCGTTCACCGAGTCGACGACCATTCGTTTCTCCCTTGCCGCTCCTTCATCGGTTCACGTTGAACTGTACGATGCGTACGGTCGCCGTCTCTACGAGCGGGAGGAGGGAGTGATGGAGAGCGGAGCGGGGGAAATCCGGGTGAGCGGGAGGGATCTGCCGGGGGGTGCCTATCACTATCGCATCATCGCCTCCGCCTCGGGCGAACGGCGGGTGATGTCCGGGGTGGTGCATCTGATCGGATCGCCTTGAGCGGCGTATATTTCCACTGGTCTTCGCAATGACCGTAACCGACGTTCTCATACATTCAGAGGGAGATCCCCATGATAATCAAAAGACTGTGGTATCTGGTGCTGCCGGCGATGTTGATCGGCGGGACCGAACTGGCTGCGCAGCAGGAGGAGATCACCGCGTGGCGTATTACGGGACAGGAGGGCTACTGCCTCACGTTCCTCGGCAGGGAAATCCGGGATGCGATGATCATCGGACGTCGATCGGCGATTCTGGAAGCCGTGCAGGCGGGGAAGATCAAAGGCTCCTGCAATCTTGCCCTGCTCGGTCCCAGAGACATCGAAACCGTTCTCTTCGAGAAAAGCCTTTCGGCGGCAGACGTGCCGCCGGGATACGGAGAGGGAGGGGCTGAAGATGGGGTCGGGATACGGTTCGACGATCCGGAGGATTTCAGGGAGATGCTGTCGCACGCCCGGAAGGCCGAGGGATGCAAGCCGGTTCTGGAGTGGTGCGCCGACTCAAAGGGGGAACTGAGCTTCAGCGTCGGTTGCGACGGGCTTGCGCAGATCTCCGTCTCCACATCGGGACAGGTCAGCCTGACGGTTGAGCGGCCCGGTGGGAGTACGAAGGTCAGTGTGGAATAAGGGAGGCGGACGGAGTTCGATGTTCAGCGAATAGAAACGACAGGAAAATCAAACTCATCACTATCCGCACTCGAATGGACCACAAAGCATATTTCCAGACCGTGCCGGACGGGAAATATCTGATTCTGCAGGTCGAGGTCAACACCGGTATCATCCTGAGTATCGACGGCAGTCGGCATCTCGGGGGAGAGGAAGAGGTCTACATCGTCTGCGATTCGTTGGCGGAGGCTCGTGATCGGGTCCGGTCCGTTGTGGAGCGTGCCGACCGGATTGAGTGTCACATCCTTGATTCGGACGGGAAATATCTGGAAGAAGTCAGGGCTTATGGGTGGAAGCGACCTTTATCCGGTTCGGACTGTGCGTCATCAGATAACCGGTAAATCAAACCGGGGAGATTGAAAATGACTGAACAGGATCTTATACCTTCCGATACCTCCGGCTCTCAGTCTGAAAAAGTGGAGTGCCCGGGCTGTCACCAATCCTGGGTGCTGAAGGTGCGTGTCAGGCAGACAGGGGATATCGTCTATCTGTGCGATGACTGCGAAACACTGTGGCTCAGTCCGGAAAGTATCGGTGAGTTCTACCCCACAAACTATACGTTCTACATGCACGAGAGAGGACTGCCGGGGTTGTGGGATCAGATAGAGGTGCTGGGCTATGCGGTTGTTCATGCATGATCTTAAAAGGAGGGAAGAGTCCATGAAGCGTCTCACACTGCTGTTCGTTCTGTCGGCGCTTGCCGGTCCGGTCGGGACATCCGATCTGTTTGCCCAGTCACAACCGAATCCGATTGTTTTTTATCCTCATGAGGCAGACCTCTGGTCAGTCGCACTCAGCCGTGACGGTTCAAAGGCCATGAGCGCGGGGGCTGATTTTCTTATCCGCATATGGGATACCCGAACCGGTGAGATGCTTGGAGAACAGCCTTCGTACGGTGCCCGGTCCGTCGAATTCAGCCGGGATGGAACCCGCATCCTCTCTGCAGGCGGAGACAGCGTCAGGATTACTGATGCTGTGACCGGTTCGGTGATATTCGGAGTCTATGTCCCGAGAGTCGTGTCGCCGGGAACGTCGGGTTTCTACTTCGCATCTTTCAATCATGACGAGTCGCTGATCGTCGCAACCCGGGGGGATACGATCCCATCGACTGTCTGGAGTGTTTCGACGGGAGAGAAGATACTTGAGCTTCGCGGACACCTCGGTGTGGTGTTTGCGGCAGCGTTCAGTCCGGACGGAAAATACATCGCCACAGGTTCCGCCGACAACACCGCCCGTCTCTGGAATGCGGCAACAGGGGAACAGCTTCTTGTCCTTGCGGGGCGCGGCCGCTTTTCCAATGTCGAGTTCAGCCCGGACGGCAGCAAACTGATGACCAGTGCTTTTGACTCCATCTATATCCTTGATGTCGAAACACGGAAAATCCTTCAGTCATGGAAAGGGATTGAGGGGGACATCGGATTGATTCAGGGTGCTCACTACATTTCCGACGGCCGGCAGATCGTTGCCGGCAGCAACGGCGGGATCCGTTTCTGGGATGCCGGTTCAGGACAGTTGTTGAAGGTACTGGGAGAGGGATATGGATACCTGTCGTGGCCCTCTCTATCGGATGACGGAAAAAGGCTGGTGAATTCCTATAGTTTCGGTCGCGGTAAACTTATGATCTGGGATCTCACCAGTCTGTCGGTGCATGATGCCGCAGCCGAAGAAGATCCGCTGCAGGATGTGAATGCCTTTCCGAATCCGGCAACCGGCACGTTTGATTTCCGGTTCGGGATTTCGCGCCGCAGCCGGGTCGAGCTCACCCTTGTCGATGCGCTCGGTCGTCCGGTGATCGCACAGGCGGCGAGGGCATACGAACCGGGGGAACACCGCTGGTCGGTCGATGTCTCGAATCTTCCGTCCGGAAACTACTTCTGCAGGGTGCGAAGCGGAGATGGCGTTCGGGGGATTTCGGTCCGGGTTGTGAAGTAGGGGAGGGGAGTTGTCGGCAGGCATTCCGGAGGATCACCGCAAGCTTATGAAAGTTCTCTCTCTCTGTTATCTGACGTTGCATTACCTGTTCGGAAGGATGATGTCCGTCAAACAACCGGTTGCGGTTCATGAAGTACGTCGTCCCGTCCGGTTCTGGTAAATTCGTTTGATTCCGACAGTGATGGGAGACGTGCGGAAGCTGCTGCGTGGGGTGTGATGAAACAAGGTGATCTGTCTGAGCGGATTTCATTTCTTGATTGGCCGCGAGTATACAGGCATCATTGCTTGAAGTTATGGAGGTCTCACCGGGGAAGATAGATAGCTTTTTTATCACTAAATATCCTGCTGATCTACAACGATGAATAACCTGAACACAATCCATAACCTCCCAACCACCACTACCTTCTTCGAGTATGTCGGCATTGCCGGGCTGGAGCGGCTGAACTCGCAGATCATTGCCTGGGTCTTCGCCGGCGACAACAAGATCCTGACTCCGGAAGAGCAAGTCCGACTCCTGAACAGGGTCTTCGAACCGAAGGTGGCCTCTACCGCGATCAATGCCGTGCTGACGGAAGACCGGTATGTGGACATCATCATCGAAGCCGAACCACGTGTTGTTGTGATCGAAAACAAGCTGAAAGCCGGTGAGCGGGACCGGCAGTTGGAAACATACGAAGAGCATATCAAGAATCTCTCTGACTATAAAGAACGTGCGGAGTTCTTCTTCCTCACGCTCATTGGCGATATGCCCAGGTCAAGCAAAAGTTGGCGTCCGGTCGAGTATGACCGTTTGTTCAAGGAACTGGAGTCGATCCTCAAAACCAAGGTCGAACGTGGAGAGATCACAGAGGGGAACGGATATGACTACCTGCTGCTGAAAGGATACGTTGGAACCATGAACCGCACTCTGAACGCGAAAAAGCTGTTTCTGAACAACCACTCTCATGGGGCGTTTGAACGAGTGTTCAGCGATGGGGGGAAGAAGAAGCGAGACAAACAAAGGCTTGTGGGGAATTTTGATGCCTCAAGCGTCAACGACGAGTTCGCGGCAATGGATTGCATCGCACGGATGAATCTCGAAACGGCTTTTCAGAGGTTGCTGTACCGGACGATATTCCGCCGGATCGAAGAAATCGGGGACTACATGGTAGAGGAATCCCATGGCGCCGCTCTGGTCAGTATTTCGAACCTGTATGGTTTCGATCATGACGGAGAACGATACGTATTCGGGGTGCAGTTTCAGCGCAACGGGGTGAAGATCATCCTTGAGGTTCAGAACTGCTTTCAAAAGAGGCATAAAATCGAGCCCTTCCTTCAAAACGATTTCTTCAAGAAGTTGGGACAGGAGCACGGCTATAGAAAGTACAACAAACCTCGACCTAAGGGTAACGGGTACGTCTCGGTCTCAAGAAAACTGGTGAGAGACGGCCGCTGGTTTGCCGGAAGCGGAGAGGAACTGACCGAGCTCTTCCGCAGGGAAGTCACTGAGGGGTTCCGGGTGATCGAAGCAATGGCCCCGATCGTAAAGGAATATGCCCGAAGCCTTCCGAAGAACGATAAGCAACCGTCGGCTGCCGACAGTCAGTAAATCCAGGGAAGAAGGAGTCTCAATACGTCCGTCTCTTTCACATCAAGAACCAATGTCAACCATGATCGATCTCGCCATTCTTGAGCAAATAGAATTCCATGACTCTCCACTGCTGCAGTTCCTCATCGATTTCCATGCCGGTACCCTCAGACTGGTCTTCGATGAGGCCGATGGCGGGCCGAGACGTTCGCTCTCCTTTGAAGGAGTCACTGCCCTCAAGTTGCCGGGGTCGGGAGCGCTGGAACTGAAAGTTCTCTGGGAGGCGGCCTTTGCAGAGGCTGATTTCTCGACGGAGGAAGAGGGCTACGGAGCGAAATTTGTCTTTCTGGGAGGAGTGGGCGAGCCGGCTTGGGAACTGAGCTTCCACTTTCGGAACCTGGAGATGAAAACGGAGGGGATACCGTAAAGTGAGATCGCGTCAGTAGGGCTACTATCCACGATCAAACAGTAATCAGATCTTGCCGATAATTTTTCAGGGATTGTAGAAGATTCCCAAGCATTCCGTCTTGCCTGTTATTCCTTCCCTTACCTAATTTCTTACTGGTGACTTCCATATCAACGATCTGACCGCTTTCAATTATGCGTTCCTACCGACTCGTTAGCCTCATCGGTTTGCTGTGTGCAACCGGCCATTGCGTGATAACCGCGCAGACCGTGAACGCCTCTCTCGGATGGGAGTATTTCATCGAAGGTGTTTCTCCCGTGGAAAATCTGTTCGAGGTCGTTGATGTCCCGTCCGGGACGATCAGTGTCTCCTTCTTTATCGATGCTTACGACGGTCTTCCTCTGCAAATCGATAACAAGGGGTCGGACGGGTGGATCAAGAATTTCGATATGGGACGCTTGCGCTCCGGTGCGTCGCTGACGGTGATCTGCCTCGGGCTGACCGGCGACACGCTTGGAGATGTGACGACGAATTTATTCGGTGTAATTCCGAAGTCTTCCTGGCTGCAGGAGTCGCAGATTTCCGTCTTCTCGGTCAACGGAAGAACCGTCTCGATGCATGGAAGTTATCCGATCGGATTTCTTCTTGATGATCTTGTTCCGGGAGATGTCGTCGGGATGGGGGGGAGGCGCTATTCAATCTTCAATCCTACCATTGAGTTGGATATTGCCTACGATCTGCAGACCCGCAGGTCGGTCGTAACCGAACCCGCATTGAAGCTTTCTCTGAATCTCTTCGATCAGCGGAGCCTGTCGCGTCTGATCCCTCTCCCTTCGGCGGACATTCATCTCGACAGTGCCTTCAATCTCCGCATCCATGCCGGCGATTCGACCTACCTACGATTGTTCTATCTCGATATGCCGGACATTGTAATCCCCGTCGGAAGTTTTGTCGACATTGAATTCGATGCCGGTGTGGCGCTCAACGCCGCCTTGAAAGGGAAAGTTGTCGTCGGAAACGAAGGTCCGGACTGGGGATTTGTCCGGGACGGCGATCAGGTGACCGGTCTGTCGGCGACGGTTGAGGGGGTCGGGTGGCTGCGTGGCGGCATTCGTGTTCTCTGGGGTCTTGCCAGTCTTCGCGGACAGTTGACGCTGGTCGCTCGGCTCGGAAGCGGAGTGGAGTATACAAGCATACCGATCTCGTCGCTCGAACCGGTCTTCGGCGGACAGTTCGATGTTTACGGCGAACTGAAAGCAAAGGCGTTCTGGTTCATTACGCTCTTCCATATCGGGCCGGAACATCTCTGGGGGACGTCGTTCGGTCGATTGCCTGGCCGGATTGTGCATACCGGAAACGGACCGCTGGTGAAGAGCCACACGAGTCTGGTGGATAGGTCCTTTACTGTTCCGGAATTCTCGCCTCAACCGGCGATGGGCACTGTCGACGGTAAGACGGCAGTCGCTTGGCTTGAACATCGAAAAGGGGAGATGCAGTTGCTTGTGTCTGTGCTCAATCCGCAGAAAAATTCATTCTCGGTTCCAGCAGTGGTTCACTCGACGCTGCATCCAGTGTCGTCTCCGAAACTTTCCGGCAGTTCCGAGGGGCTGGCTCTCGTCACCTGGACTCAGAGTCGATATCGCGAAGAGTCCGTTCCGGATGAGTTTCGGTTGATCGACATGATCGGCGGACAGGATATCTGGATTGTTCCGGTGGATGTCGAGGGAAATCCAATCGCTCCCCCGCAACGCATTACCGACGATACGCTCGGATTATCAACAGGGAGAGCGGAAGGTGAACCGCAGGTCCTTGCCTTCGATGACGGCATCGGGTTGCTGGTATGGATGAGTCTGAACGAGACGAAGGACGGATCGGAGCTCTGGTATGCGGTCGTGTCCCGATCCGGCAATCGACTGAGTCTGTCGGCTCCGGAGCGTGTCGCCGCTATGGTGGGAACCAATCGCTCTCCTGCACTTGTGAGGTTGAACGACGCAGAGGCCGAACTGCTGTGGATTCACGAAGGGCGTGACGGTGGGAATATGGAGGTCCTTCGCTCGACATGGACCGGCTCCAACTGGCAGGAGCCGGTCGTCCTCGCTGAGACGGAGAGGGGGGTAACGTTTGACGAGCTGGCTGCCGATGGAAGAGACGGAACGGGACTCGCCGCCTGGACCGAGTCTCGATACTTCGAAAACGGACGGTACGATGCCGGGCTTTCCAGTGCGTTGCGCGACCCGATGACCGGAGTCTGGAATGTGGAGAGAGTGACGTCGTGGGATTCCACCGTCACGTTCGGTAATCCCGCAGTTTCGTTGAGCGAAGATCGACAATCAGTCATCTCGTATCAGGTGGTTCCCAGAGCTATAGACTCTCTTAATCCGAATAACGGGCGCAGATTTCTCGGTTTACGAGATCTGACAGACCCTTCCCTCTCCTGGAAGACTGTTCCGGGGCTCGACTTCCTGAGCGATACGACATCGTTCGTCTGGGATGCAGAGACCGGTTTCGGTCCGGATGGAACGCTCTATGTCCTGACCGAAGAGCACGGCTTCTCATCTGAAGGGGGAGTCCCGTTTGGTGATTCCCGATTGGGACTGCAACTGCGAGCAGTGCGACTGACGTCCTCACTGGATGTTCTGGATGCGGACGAACCGATTACACCAACGTCCGGAATCTCCGAACCTGAACAAGAAAGGTCATTGCAGATAAGTGCGATGCCGAATCCGGCAACGACTGAGGTCATACTTTCCTATAGGGTCGAGCGAACCCGGCATGTCCGCCTGGAAGTCTGTGATCTCCTGGGACGAAATGTCCAAGTTTTGCTGGATGAGACATTGGAGGCGGGATTATACCGGACAACCTGCAATCTTGCCCGACTCGGTTCAGGTATCTACGTCATCCGTTTAACGACAGAGGAGGTACATAAACTGCTGCGTGTGATTCAGTGAGACGACGGGGTCTGGCTGACCCTGCTTTGTCTTCGTGCTCAACAAGTCTCTTCTGTAGGCAGAGTGCAAAAATTATTCCCTTGCCCTCCCGCTTCCGCCGCCACATCTTTATCACCGTCTCCAACGTCATCGGCGCAATCATTGCCGTGAGTTCCGCACCGAAGCGTTGGGGGTGCGTTTGCGTATGTTGGATGGGCCGGCGATCTCCGCCACGGTGGAGGTCGCCGGTTTCTATTTACGAGTGTCGATTTTCGATTTGCGAATGGCAAATGAAAGGTGGGATGCACTTCAATCCATTGGTCAATCGAACATCGCCACTCGAAATTCTCCTCATTCGCCACTCGAAAATCGTCAATCGAAATTTGCTCCAACCACGACACACGATGTCGTTCCTGATCCGCTCCCCTTCCGTAACTTCGTCCCGTCAGCGGGACACATCACGGGCAACGCTGTATTGTTTTTGTTCGGCAGTCTATACGATCCGGCAGTGGGGTTCGGATCGGATGCCGGTATTCTCCGATTGCTGCGATGCCTATGAAACGCTCATCAGCTCTTCTCATATGCCGACCCTGTTTCGTTCGTCGGGGCCTGCTTCTCGCTGTCCTTTCCTCCTTTCTGGTCGGATGCTATTCCCACACACCGGTCTATCGCGAGGCGAAAAGCTCCGGATCGAACACCGAGACGACCTACTACCGCCCGGCCTACACGCAAGAGATGAACGCCCTCGGGTGGGGCTGGCTTGCCGCGACGACGGCTGCCGGGGCATACGGCGGCTATGTCTCCGGTGTGGAACTGGAGTGGAAGACCGGCGAGCCGGAGCGGGAGAATAAGGGAGCCAACGCCGCGCTCGGCGGGTTGGCGGGACTCGGGCTCGGACTTCTGACGAATGCGATCTTCAAACCCGATATCCCGACGGTGACCGGGGAGAACGTGCGGGACTGGGTCGGGAAGATCGACAGGGATCTCCTTCTCCTCAACGTGCCGGAGGAGAATCCGCTTCCCTTCGTCACGGTCATCAACCGGAATGCGGAGTCGACCTTCACGCCGAAGAATCTTCGGGATGTGGAGACCTTCCTCGCCCTCTTTCCAACCTCGGAGAGAACCGGCCCTGTGATTGTTGAAGCCGCTTCGGTCGTCAAGGGGGAGGAACTGCCGAAGTTGTATGAACTGAGCGAAGATGAAGAGGCGCGCCGTGTGGTGGCGTTGAAGTATCTCGACAGGTTCTCCTCTATCGCCGATCTGCACAAGGCGGGGGAACGGTTCCCGATCATCGCCGACAGCGCAAAGGCCCGCGCCGTCCGGTCGGTCGCATCCCTTCAGGAGGCCAGGGCGTTCAGAGTTGCGTATGACGATGTGGAGCCGATTCTTCCCTACCTGCGGGAGGCGGCAAAGACGACCGACCGGGAGGAGATGCGGACGATCATCACTTCCTTCCCGATGCTCGAAGAAATCGACTCGCTCAAGCTCCGCTACGTCCGCTCGGCCTCCAGCGTTCCGCAGATCAGGGAGGCGGTCGAGCTTTTTCCGGAACATCTTCATCTGCTTGAAGAAACGACCGCTTCGATTGCCCGTGACGAAGACGGCTGGGAGACGTATCTCGATCTCTTCCCGGAGGGCCAACATGCAAGCCGTTTCAGGATTCTGCTTGAGGAGGCAAGGAGGCCACCGGAGAGGCTTTCCGGCGCGATCAACACGGCGGCGCGGGAATACGGTCCGGTGATCAGTCCGGACGGAAAAACGCTCTACATCATCCGCCGGTTCGATCCCAGAAATACCGGAGGAGGGGGAGATGAGGAGATCTGGTACTCCGAGTTGCGGAGCGACGGCTCGTGGTCGACGGCAAGGCAAATCGGTTCCGGACTGAACACGGAAAGTCATGACGGCGTCAAATCCGTCACGCCGGACGGAAATACGTTGCTGCTTCACTCCCCCTACCTGACGACTCCGGCATTGATCAGTCATCGAACAAAACGAGGGTGGTCGAAACCCGAGGAACTGAGGGTAGAGGGATACGTCAGTCGCAGTTCCTACCATCAGTCCTATCTCTCGAACGACGGCAGAACGCTCCTGATGTCCAACTCGGAAAGCTATTCCGGAGATAACGATCTCTACGTCTCGTTTCGCGGCGACGACGGAACGTGGTCGACTCCGCAACATCTCGGATACGGCATCAATACCGACGGGGAGGAGGCTTCTCCTTTTCTTGCGGCCGACGGAAAGACGCTCTACTTCTCAAGCGACGGCCACGGGGGATTCGGCGGTTCCGATCTGTTCGTCAGCAGGAGGTCGGACGACTCGTGGCTTGTGTGGTCTGAACCGGAGAATCTCGGGGAGCGGATCAACACGGCGGGGGGCGATCAGTTCTTTTTTATCCCGGCCTCCGGGCGCTATGCCTACTTCAGCCGGGAACTTGAAGAGGATGGTCATTCCGATATCTTCCGCGTGACCCTTCCCCCCGGTGTGCGTCCGCTTCCGGTGGTGTTGATCGAGGGGAAGGTGACCGCCTCGCATAACGGAGCTCCGCTGGATGCGACGATCGTCTACGAAAACCTTATGACCGGTCTGCAGACGGGAACCGCCCGGACCGATCCGGCGACCGGCGGCTACAAGATCGCCCTGCCGGCCGGAGCGCAGTACGGGTTCCGGGCCGAGGCGGAGAACTATCTCTCGATCAGCGAACACATCGACCTGACCGATCTTCTCGAATATCAGGAGATGAAGGTCGACCTCTCGATGATCCCGATCCGCTCGGGCGAACGTCTGCGGCTGAACAATCTCTTCTTCGAGACCGGCAGGGCCGACATCCGGTCGGAATCTTTCCCGGAGCTGAACCGGATCGCCTCCTTCCTCAGCACCCATCGGTCGGTCTCCGTCCGGATCGAAGGGCACACCGACAGCGTCGGCACCGTCGGTGACAACTATAACCTGTCGGTCCGTCGTGCCGAAGCCGTCGTCGGATACCTGCGCGACGCCGGCATCTCCGCCGACCGTCTGGAAGGAAAAGGACTGGGAGAAGAGAACCCCGTGGAGGACAACGGAACCGAGGAGGGGAGGAGAGCCAACCGCCGCGTGGAATTTGTGATCGTGGAAGTAAAATAAAATAAATCAACCGGGGGTAGCCGCACCTCTTCAGGGTGCGGCGGGAGAGCAACGGCATGCGAAATGCTCAACGGCCTTGCCGGACCGGGGGGCGATTTGTTTTATCTTTAGTTTATCGTTTCCACCAATCGGAGCCCGTGTATGATCTATCGTCTTGTCTTGCTCTTTCTTCTGTTCACACCCGCAACCGCACTCACCCAACGTTTCGATACCCTCCGTTTCTGTACATACAACCTCCTGAGTTTCGACGAGAAGGATACCGGTCTTGTCGACGAGTACCGGATGATCCTGAATGCGATCGGTCCGCACGTGCTGACGGTGCAGGAGATCACCACGCAGGAGGGATACCGGCTGTTCGCCGATGAGATCGCCGCAAAGCTGGACCGGCCTCTGGTCGGCGTCGGCATTGCGTATGACGCTGAGCATTCCAGTTACTCCTCGGCCTTCTACGATCCGGAGTTCTTCCGCGACAACGGCCGCTGGGTCGGTTCGGACACGCCGGCCGATCAGTTCGTCCTGGATATCTATCACAAGGGGAGCGGCCGACGGCTTGCGGTGATGTCCCTCTACTGGAAAGCCGGAAGCACAAGTGCCGACAGGGCGGCCCGTGTCGTGAACGCCCGTTCGGTCCGGTCGTTCCATCGCACTACCGGACCGCAGGTCTTCGGCATCCTCGCCACCGGTGATCTGAACGTCTATAATTCCGGTGAGGAGGCCTATCAGAATCTGTTGAGGAATGAGGATGGAGAGGAGATCTTCTTCGATCCGATCGATCGTCCGGGAGAGTGGAGCGGCGACAGTCTCTTCTTCGCCGATCTCCACACGCAGAGCACCCGCACCCGTCAGTTCGGCGGCGGCTTCGGCAGCGGACTCGACGACCGGTTCGACTTCATCATGCTGAGCGAACCGCTGCTCGACTTCTACATCCCCGGCAGCTACGTCACCTTCGGCAACGACGGCAAGCACTTCGATGACTCGGTCAACGCGCCGGACAACACCGCCGTCTCCGCCGCGATTGCCCAGGCGTTGTACGACGCGAGCGATC
>CBFGQN010000022.1:0-15771 GCA_965650895.1 uncultured Ignavibacteria bacterium
TCCTCTCTTCCTCTATAGTTGCCGGAACGATAATTGTTCGCTCCGTAATTGTCTCTCTGATCTCGTCGTCGATCACGATTATCGTAGTTACCCATAATATCCCTCCACAATGAAATGATTAACGATGGAATGTTCCCTGGCTCACATAGTCCGGCTTTGCGAAGGTGGGAAAAGGCTTCCCCCGAGGGGAAGCCTTGTTTCCCGTTCCACTCCTCTCTCGTTCCTTCTCCACACCTTTGCGTTTCCGTTTTTTTCTCTACTTCCCGCTGCTCTTGGCGTTTGTGCCGCTGCCGCTTTTCGAGGAACCCGAATTGCCTGAGTTGTTTGAAGACATGTTGGAATTACCGTTGCGGCTGCTGACTTTCAGGTTGTTCTGTATATCCTGCACGCCCGGCACCGAATCGAGACTGTCCTCGATCATCCGCTTGGCGCGGCGACTCTCCACTGTTCCGCTGAGCTTGACCTCTCCTCCCTCGACGGAAATCTCCACATCGCTCGGATCGATAAAACTGTTGCTTGTCAACGCCTCGCACACATCTTCCTTGATACGGTCGTCCGATCGATGGTAGCCTTTCGGTCCCCGTCCGTTATACGGGCCCTCTTCGCGTCCGGCAAGGGTGCCGGTCGATCCCCAGGATTCGCCCCCGCTGTAGCGATTGTATTGCTGGAAGCCGGGCGTCGGATTGTAGCCGCCGCCCCGCGCCGTCGACGTACCGTATCCTCCCGGGGCATAAGGTCCGTAACCCCCATAATCGTTCTCCGGATTTTGTCCTCCCATACCGTAGTTCTGTCCTTCCCCTCCACCATAGTGTTGCTGTCCTCCCGTACCGTATCCTCCACCACCATAATTGCTTCCCGTCTGCTGCTGTGTTCCCATCGGGGAATTCTGTGCGGCGTATCCTTCTCCTCCTCCTCCCCCGAATCTGCTGTGGCTTCCCTGCATGTGAGCACCCCCGCCGTAACCCCACTGCGGACCGGAGTCCTGCCAGGCATTGCTCTGCAGTTCGCTCCGCTGATTGTTCCAGTTCCCGGAATTCTGTCCGCCGTTCTGATTCCGGTACGTCGGCTGCTCTCCGTAGCCTCCCTGTGGGTTGCCGGTACCTTCTCCCCGCTCCTCCTGTCGTCCGTACCCTCTGCCCTGACTTCCGTAGCCGAATCCTTCGGAACCGGCAAAGCGACCGGCACCGTTCTCGTCGGCGTAACGTCCGGTGTTCTGATAACCTCCGGAACGACCGAAGCGGGTGTGATCGTTCTCGATTCCTCCTCCCCGATTGTAGTCGCGTCCCCGTGGCTGGTCATATCCTTCCCAACCGGTTTCGTACTCCGGACCGGCCAGATCGCTCTGCTGATAACGCCGTCCCTGCGATCTGGTGTTCTGCCGATTCTCTTCCTGTCCCGGACCATAGTGGCTGTCTCCGTTATTCCAGCGATCCCGTCCCTGATCCGCATAGCGATCATAGTCACCTTCGTATCGATTCCGGTCGTTCCATCGTTCACCCATCGTACCCTCCGAAAAAATTATATGAACAGAAAGTGGTTTACTTACGCGGCGGGGAGAACAGTGGTCGATTTTCCGTTGTTGCGTCTCCCAGCCCGACGAGCCGCCAAAGTATACAGGGGGGCATCAAGAAAGCGTCAAGAGAGCATCAAGATTTCGTCCGGATTGCCGGGTGGAGAAGATCCTGACCCTTGCTTCGGACTTCGCGTGGCGTTGTGGCAGGTGGTCGGGTCGGATCCTCTGATGAGAGGGAAAAGGGGGGCAAAAAAGAAAGGGAAGGGAATCCGTTCCCCCCCCCTTCGACGATAGATTGATGGAATGGTCCTGATCTGCGGAGGCCTTCTACTCCGTTTTCTTGCGCGGTCCTCCCGGCATCGGAATTGCCGTCAGCATCCAGCGCTCGGCTTCGGTCGGAGACTCCAGTATCATGCCGGTGTGATCCGGCGGGGGGAGGAAGAATCCCGGCTCGACGGCCCGACGTTCGACGCGGACCAGTTCGGTGGTCATCAGACTGAACTTGTCCCGTTTGGAGGGATCCTGCGGGGCAATGACCGTCATCAGCGGAATCATTCCGCGGTTCTTCAGGGTATCGATGACTTCCATGTAATCGACCGAAAAATCGGTTTGGGAGATAGTGTAGGCGGTCAGCATGTTGAGGAGGGCCGGGGTCGGGACCGGAAGCTCTTCTTCCTGCGCCAGAAGCATTTCCAGGTGTACCTGTTGCAGAACGGGGCTTGCATTCGCTCTGATGGTCGCCGTCGTCTTCCATCCGGTGATCCCCATGATCGATTTCCCCTGTTGCAGCGGGGTGAATGAGACGCCGGGCGTTCTGCGCCGCTTCCAGGTCATCTCCTGATTGGTCAGCCAGGTCATGTCGACGTTTGTGACCGGACCGACGCTGAAGACTTTATTGAACGAGTCCATCATGTAGACCGAGTCCCGGGCGATGGTGAAGTAGACCTGATTGGCGACATCGACAGGGATATAGGCCCGGTCGTTGTCGAACCATATCTGAAGGGGAGGAATATCCTGTCGTCCCCCGTTGACGTCTGCGTAATATCTCTTCCACTCCATATACCAGACGCTGTCGGCGGTCTGTGCGGCGGCCCGGGTTCCTCCCAGAAGAGTGCAAAGAAGCAGCGTGCTGAAAAATGTTATTCGAAACATGGTCCTCTGTTCGTAATTGCGGATCAGATGATGCCGGAACCGGAGCTCCCGGTTAGAGGTGACACGGAAAGGGGATGGGGAGTTTCCGTCGATACAGGTCGATATAGTGTCGGGATGGTGGGGGTGGTTGGTATGGTTGAATAGTTGTATGGTTAAATGGTTGGATGGTTCAGTGGAGGCGAGGTGCGGGTGCGGGGGAGTGCCGGATTTTCTGTGATCGGTTATTGACGTTCTGCGATCAGTCCTTCGCCGATCCGGACTCCACTGAGGTCGGGACTCTTTCTGAGCTGGAGACTCCCTTCGGGTTCTTTTCCCTGGTCGATCGTTGCCGCCTTCTTTCTCGGATAGAAGTAGAGCCGGGCCGGGACGTTCTGGAATTCCTCGCTGAGTGTCCAGTAGCCCCCACGGTCCCAGGTGATCGCCTCCCCCTGCGGTTCCGGCGTGTAGGGGAGGAGCGTCGGTCTGCGGCTCATCGCCTCGCCGACCGATTCTCCCGGCTTCCGATGCCAGTAGTAGACCGCCAGATAGTTCTTCAGGATGATCTCCCCTCCGTCTGCGGAGATGTCTCCGGCGGTGATCAGCGTCAGCGAGTCGAGCGTCGCCACGTGTTCCAGTGTGGTCGTTCCGGTTGTCGACTGCGGATAGGGGGCGCGGTAGACCCGGACGGCATCCTCCCGCTTCGAGACGATGTAGATGTCCCGCGTCTGCGGATCGATCATCAACGCCTCTGCGTCCCGCGCTCCGTCGGGATAGCGGAGGGTGATCGCCTCGACACCCCTGACGCTCGTCATTCCGGGCGTTCCGTTCCGCTCGACCTTCGGCTCCGGGAACCGGTAGATCGTCTTCGTCTCCCGGAGGGCGAAATTATCCCCGATCTCCCCCACAAAAATGTAGTTGATTCCCTCGGTCGGACCCGGCCCGAGGGCGATATCCTCCCAGTCGGTCGCCGACGTCCCCTCCGGATAGAACTCCCCGAGATTCTCCCCGCCGGTCCCGACCGCAAAGATGCGGGTCGTGTCGCCGCTGTCGTTGTGCGTCCAGAGAACGCCCGGCTGTGTCCGGCTTGCGGCAAGTCCGCTCGCCTCGTTGATCGCGTCGTTGATCACGACGCCCCGATCTTCCCGCTCGCTGAATTCCGGCGGCGGCTGCGTGTGGGCGCAGGTGGCGAGGAAGGGGAGAGAAAGAAGCAATGAAAGAACGCAAACGGAATATGCCGGCATTGTCGTGAAATGGTTGGAACGATGGTCGATGCTCAGGAAACGTTCGTCTGCAATCTACAGACTTTGTGGTTTCTTCGTGTCCGCGGCAGCGGATTGTGACTTGGTGGTAATATCTTTCCGGGATCGGATTTACCACAAAGGCATCGCCACGGCGGAAGCACAAAGGTTCACCAAGTGCTCGACTGATATACAAGTCACGTTATACTGCTTTCCATGTATCAAAGGGCTGGGTCGGACTTCACCTGACCACTACGCCAATCTGCAAAGCCGGTCAGAGCTTCACACAGATATTCCTCAACTCACTATAGAAGTTCACCGAGTGAATCCCCCCCTCGCGTCCGATGCCGCTGATTCCGGTCCCGCCGAAAGGCGTTCGCAGGTCGCGGAGGAACCAACTGTTGACCCAGGTGATCCCGACGTCGATCTGCGCGGCAAGCCGGTGGGCGCGGGAGAGGTTCTGCGTCCAGAGGGCGGAGCAGAGGCCGTAGTCGGTGTCGTTCGCCATCGCCAACGCCTCATCTTCATCATCGAA
Source organism: uncultured Ignavibacteria bacterium (assembly GCA_965650895.1). Classification (GTDB taxonomy): domain Bacteria; phylum Bacteroidota; class Ignavibacteria; order OLB7; family OLB7; genus JAGWAZ01. Next base: position 4,418 of record CBFGQN010000022.1, read on the forward strand.
GGGCTGGATGTGGCAGACCGGACCGAAGATTTCTTCCCTGATGACGCGGGCCGTCTCCGGCAGCCCGGTCAGGATCGTCGGCTCCACGAACGAACCGCCGTCGAACGGATCGCCGAGTTCCGGGACGCCCCCGCCGGTCACGACCGTCGCCCCCTCTTCCCGGGCCAGATCGTAGTAGCCGAGAACTTTCTCCCGATGTCCCTTCGAGATCAGCGGTCCCATCGTGGTCGCTTGCAGGAACGGATCTCCCATCCGGAGCTTCCCGGCCCGGTCGGCCAGTCCCTCGACGAAACGGTCGAAGATCGAACGCTCCACGTAGACCCGCTCGGAACAGAGGCAGACCTGACCGCAATTGGCGAAGGTGGAGCGGGCCACCCCGGCGACGGCGGCGTCGAAATCCGCATCGGCGAAGACGATGGCCGGGTTCTTCCCTCCAAGTTCGAAGCTGACCGGCTTCACTCCGTCGGCAACCGCTTTCATGATGGCCGAGCCGGTCCGGGTCTCGCCGGTGAAGGTGATCGCCGCAACGTCCGGATGCTTCGTCAATGCCTCGCCGGCCGATCCGGGACCGAACCCGTGGACGACGTTGTAGACGCCGGAGGGGATGCCGACCTCGTTCATTACCTCCCCCAACAGCGTTGCGGTGCCGGGCGTCTCCTCCGACGGTTTCACCACCACCGTGTTCCCGCAGGCCAGAGCCGGGGCGACCTTCCAGGTCATCAGCAGCAGGGGAAGGTTCCAGGGACAGATCACGCCGACGACGCCGAGCGGAACGCGGATCGCATAGTTGAGCGCGCCGAGTCCGTCCTCCGTGTCGGTCTGGTATGACTCGTTCGGGACGTTCCGGACCATGTTCGCGAAGAGCCGGAAGTTTGCCGCGCCGCGCGGGATGTCGATCGCCTTTGCCCAGGAGACCGGTTTGCCGGTGTCGGCGATTTCGGCTTTGAGAAATTCATCGAACCGTTCCATGATTCTGTCGGCGACGCGGGAGAGGAGATCGAGTCGGGCGTTCGTCCCCATCTTCGCCCACTCGCCGTGGCGTGCCCGCTTTGCGGCCGCCACCGCCCGGTCCACATCGTCTGCGTTTGCCTCGGCCACGCGGGCGATCACCCGCCCGGTCACCGGACTGACGTCGTCGAACGTGTTGCCGGAGACCGAATCGACGAAGGCTCCGTCGATGAAGAGCCGGTAGTCCCGGACGGCCGCCTGCGGATTGAGTATATCGGATTGAAGAAGCTGGTCGTTCATGAATCTGCCTGTACTGGTTGTTGAAATCGGCGGGAAGTTACGTCGGGGGGGAGGGATGGGCAAGGAGTCAGGAGTCGAGAGTCGGGAGTCAAGAATCGGGACTGGGGTTTGGTGCGCCGGGTGGAGGATTTACCACGGAGACATCCGCCGCGGCGGAGGCACGAAGAATCACCAGGCAGAAAAATGCCCGCGCCTCTCTCGTCCGGAGCGACGACGATCAGGCGCGGGCAGAGGGTAGGTCAATATCGGCGGACTATCTCGTGTCGGACAATGCATTCCCCTGTGCATAGATCTTCGACTTCTCGACAAGCCCGATAAACTCACGGCGGTAGCCGTCGCCATCCGATCCACTCGCACCCTTCCCCCACGTTACCACATCGTCATAGCTGATCCTCCCCCGATAGTCCGAACCCCGCAGCAGCATCCCCCATCCGGCAACCGCCGCAGCGAACCGGGTCGACTCACCGGCTTTCTCCAGTTCCTTCCGTTCGTCCCGCACCAGATGCTGGATCAGTTTGCTGACGCTGTCGGTCGGTTCCTTGTAGCGGAGGCGGGCCAGGAGGAGGTCGTTCGTGGTGAAGAGATCGGGGAGTTCATCCTCCAGTTTGTAGTCCTCTCCGGCGGTCGTGTCCGGTTCGTATCCGATTACCGCACCGACCGGCACCACCTCGTAGAGGGCGGTTACCTGATGTCCGGCGCCGAGTTCGCCTGCATCTTTCGTGTCGTCGTCGAAGTCGCGGGCGGCCAGGACCCGGTTCTCGTAACCGATCAACCGGTAGGCGGCCACCTTTTCGGGGTTGAATTTCAACTGGAGCTTCACATCCTTTGCAATGGCGTAGAGCGTTCCGCTCATCTCATCGACCAGTACCCGCTCTCCCTCCTGAAGCCGGTCGATGTAGTAGTAGTTGCCGTTGCCGTGATCGGCCAGTTGCTCCATCTTCTTGTCCTGATAATTCCCCGTGCCGAAGCCGAGGACGCTCAGAAAGATGCCGTCCTTCCGCTTCTCCTCGATCAGCTTCACCAGTCCGTCCTCGCTTGAGACGCCGACGTTGAAGTCGCCGTCGGTCGCAAGGATCACCCGGTTGACCCCGTCCGGCATGAAGTTCTTCCGTGCGGTCTTGTAGGCAAGTTCGATACCGGCCCCTCCGGCGGTCGAGCCTCCGGAGCTGAGTCGGTCGATTGCTCCCCGGATCTTCCCTTTGTCGGAGGTCGATTCCAGGACGAGACCGGCCGCACCGGCGTAGACGACGATGGCCACGCGGTCTTCCGGACGAAGTTCGTTGATGAGCTTCTTCAGGGATTCCTTCAGCAGCGGGAGTTTGTCGGCGTCGCTCATCGAGCCGGAGACGTCGATCAGGAAGACGAGATTCGATGACTGGGCCTGCTGCTTCTGCAGTTCACGTCCCTGAAGGGCGAGGCGGACGAGAAGGTGGTCCCGGTTCCAGGGACAGACCGTCGTCTCCGAGTTGAAGGCGAAGGGGGAGCCGTCGGTCGGTTCGGGGTAATCGTACTTGAAGTAGTTGACCAGTTCCTCGATCCGGACTTCATCCGGCGGGGGGAGCTGTCCCCGGGTGAGGTAGCCCCGGACGTTCGAGTAGCCGGCGTTGTCCACGTCGATCGAGAAGGTGGAGTAGGGACTGCCGGAGGTCAGACGAAAATGATTTTCGTGCGACGGCTTGCGGGGCGGTTCGGGTTGGGAGACGACCTCCTGAATCTGTTGTTCGTTCCGATCCCTGTTGTTGACCCCGATGGAGTCGTACATCACGTTGCCGAGTCCCTCGCTCAGAAGCGACAACCAGGGATTGTTCCGATTGCCGGGGACGGGGGAAGTGCTCGGTAGAGTTGTCACCGATTCGGTCGCCAGATCCGGATTCATCACCTCGCCGTCCCGAATCTTGTCCGTGGTGACGGCGTTCGGACTGAGCTTCCGGTTGGTTACCGCCAGATTGGCGATGTCAACCGTCATGACCTGTCCGTCCTGAATATCCTCGCTGGTGATGGTCTGGTTCAGAATCTCATCAGTGGTCATCGCACCCGTAGCGATGTCCTCCGCAAGGATTACTTCGTTCAGAATCGGATCGGCTCCTACCGCACCGGCACCGACCTGCTGAACCGTACCGGACGTCTCATTTGCCCGGCCCCCACGGATGTTGTAGTTGGAGTTGGCGGCATTACTGATATATCCCCGACGCAGTTCCTGTGCAATCGCCTCTTTCGATGCTTCGGTAGACCATGTCAACGGTACATTCCAGGGTGTGGGCGGGTTATACGTGGTGGTCTCTCCATCCACGACTTCAGCTCCGATTGAAACCCAATCTGCCGCATCAAGGGGCGGATCGGCCGCAGTGAGTGGAGCGAGGAGACCACTTCCATCGGTAACGCCGGCGGCAACGATCGGGTTCGGGTTTGTGCCCGAAAGATCATCTCCTGCCGGGCTTTCGGTTGTTGACGGGGTCGATTCGGCGGTCTCTTTCCGGTCGCCCGTACACGCGCCGACGAGGAGCGTGAGGGCCGGAATCAGAAAAGAGCGCAGAGGAGTAGTAAGGCGAGACATCTCTCCCTCCATGTGATGTGTGATGAATGACTGTTGATGATTCCGGACGCGATCTGTCCGTACGAGCGGAACGACGCGGGGGGAAACGGGTGTAACGGAAAAATCTTCGCGGACCCTGGTCTCCTTGCCGTAGCGGATAGCGTTGGTGGTGAAATCCGTTCTGAAGAAGAGGAACCTCAAAGTCTCGAAGGGCACAAAGAAGCACAAAGAAAGGAATGGGGCTTTCCTATATTTGAAGCCGTTCCCGAATACTCTTTCCGACTGACTATGGTCTCAACGTTCGTCGAACAGTCGCCGCGTCTTCTCTCGAAGACCTCTCTTCTCAGGGTTCTCTACACCCTTTCCGCTTGTGCCATGCTGACGCTGATTGCCGTCTGGACCAACGCCCTCTTCGTCAGCAGCATCAACACGGACAACTGTCTGTGGGGGATTGCGAAGCGGGGAGGAGAAAACGTCCTGATCGTGACGCAACTGGTTCCGGGGGGGAGTGCCGAGGAGGCGGGGGTGCAGGTGGGGGATCGCGTTCTGGAGATCAACGGCGGCACGATACCTCCGGCCGACAACGAGCAGATCCTCTGGTACGCCCAGTCCCTTCTGAACAATGCGCCGACCGACCGACCGATTTCCTATGTGGTGGAACGGGACGGACGGCGGATCGAGTTGCAGTTGCAGCTCTCGGAAATGGGATCGTTCCCCCTGATCCCGGTCATCTACGCGGTCTTCGCCACGCTCTGGCTTCTGATCGGTCTCATAGTCGGACTGACCCGGCCGGACGGATATGTCCAGAAGTTTTTCTTTCTGACCGGACTGACCGTCCTCTTCGCCTTCTCCGGTCCGGCCGGGAAGATGGCCACAAGCGGGTGGACGATAGTCTGGCTGGTCGGCGGGACGATCTATTTCCTGGCGTGGGTCTTCTTCTGCGTATCCTTCCCGGTCAGACAGGATTTTCTGGAGAGACGACGTCGGAAGCTGATTCTCTTCGGTCTGATACTGGCTCCGGCTGCGGTCGCCTTCGTCGGGTTTCTTGGTGTGGAAGGAATGATCGGCTCGTTCATTCCGGTTGAGCGGTTCGCATCGCTGATTTCGCCCTCCATCTTTATCCTGAAGATCCTTTGCGGACTCTACTTCGGTTTCGGTATCTGGCTTCTCTTCAGGGGATACGGCAAGATGCCGCCGCAGAGCGACCGGCGACCGATGCGGGCAATTCTGGTCGGGACGATGATAACGGCCTGCGTTCTCCTCTACTTCGGGGTGATCGGCATGGTGCAGTCACAGGTGAGCGGCATCTGGCAACAGTTGATCGTCATCCCGGCCGCCCTCTTCGTAGCCCTTCCCCTCAGCTACGGCTATGCGATCTTCCGCTATCAGTTGATGGACGTCCGGGCGGTGGTGAAGACGACGCTCGTCTACACGCTGACGACCGGTGCGATTGTCGGACTCTACATCACGCTTGCTCTCGGGATCGGACAGCAGCTCGGTTCGCTTCTCGGGACGCAGATGGAGAAGGTGGTGGAGATCGCCATTCTGGTCCTGTTCCTTCTTGCCTTCGAACCGATCCGCCGTTTCGTTCAGCGACTGGTCGACCGTCGGTTCTTTCCGCAGTACCGCGACTACTCCGAGCATCTGGCCGAATACGGCGCGCGGATCACCGAGGCGATCGGTGTGCCGCAGGTGGCCGGACTGATCGCCGGGACGTTGAGCGAGCACCTTGCGCTGGAGAAGATCTGCGTATCGGTGGTTGACGGCGGAGAACGGCTGGAGATCGTCAGGGAAGTGTGCGGCGATACCGTCGCATTTGATGAGGCGGGGGTGAAGCGGTTGCAGGATATTCTCCGCTCATCGCACGAACTGACCCGATTGAACGCCGTGCAGCAACCGGAGCTTCGCTCGATCGTCGACGCCGGGTTCACCTACGCGATCGGACTCTATGCCGGGGGAAGACTGATCGGCGCGATCCTGATGGGGAAGCGTTCCGACGGAAAGCCGATCAGCGGGAGTCAGATCTCCTTCGTCAACAGCGTCGCCTCGCAGGGGGCCTCAGGCATCGAGGCGGCCCGACTCTACGAGCGGGAGATCGAGCGGCGGCGATACGAGGAAGAACTTGCAACCGCCCGGCGCATCCAGCAGAGTCTGCTTCCGTCGGATATGCCGGAGATACCGGGCGTCGCCATGGCGGCCGTTTCCCGTCCGGCGATGGCGGTCGGCGGTGACTACTACGAGGTGATTCCCCTTCCTCACAACCGGTTGCTGGTGATGATCGCCGACGTCTCCGGCAAAGGCCTTCCCGCCTCACTCTACATGGCGGAACTTCACGGCATGGTCCGCATCGTCTCCTCGATCCGCCTGTCACCCCGCGAAATGCTCGGGATGCTGAACGAACAACTCTGCGCGGTGATCGAGAGCGGCATCTTCATCACCGCGTCGATCATGCTGATCGACCTGAACGACGGCACCCTGCAGCTTGCCCGGGCCGGACACATGCGGCTGATCCGCCAGCGGAAGACCGGTATCGAATCGTTTGCACCGAAAGGACTCCCCCTCGGCGTCCGCTCGCTCGATCTTTTCTCTTCCTGTCTCGAAGAGATTACGCTGGATTATCTCCCCGGCGACCGGTTCATCCTCTACAGCGACGGACTCTCCGAGGCGATGAACGAACGGCGCGAGGAGTTCGGAGAGGAACGCCTTTATGCCGCTCTTGCCCGGGCCGCCGAAGCGACGCCGGAAGAACTGAACGACCAATTGCTCCGTGAGATCACCGAATTCCGTGGAGAGGCCGAGCAGAACGATGACGTGACGGTGGTGGTGGTGGAGATGGCGGGGGAGAAGTTGGAACGGAGAGGAGAGAGGATTGGTGAGATGGAAGAAAATGTCTCGGTTTGATGCCGGTCGGCTTCGATGAACGGCGAAACGAAAGTGCACATACGGAAAGGACATCTTCGATACATTAAAAATGCGGATCGGGAATTCGGATTGTTCCGTTCCCGATCCGCATTCGGATAGTTTCCTCTCCGTTCTCTTCCATCCGTCCGGCACGTGCGTGATGCCGAGCGACGCCGGCCCGTCCATCCGGAGTGGAGGGAAAACTACAGACTCTCCACTTCACTCTCGGTCGCCTGCGCAACCTTCCCGGCGACAATATCCAGTTGCCTGAACGGATAATCTCCATTCTGCGCCCAGCTATGTCCGCTCACCTTGTCGGTGGCCATGATGTTCAGCGCGGCGTTCTGCGCCTTGGTCCAGATGTCCTGACTGTTCAGGACGTAGCCGCGGGTCAGGAAGCCGGGCTGCTGGGCCATCCGCTGGAGCTGGTGGTACCACTGGTCGTAGTACTTCTGGTAGAGATGATAGTTCATGAAGACCCGGGTTCCGCGGCTGAAGTCGGGATACTGCGGTGGGTCCGTCTCCAGATAGAGATCGGCGAAGCAGAGCCGTTCCTTCGGATCGGTCCGGGCGTAGGTCGCCTTGCGGGATTCGTTGCCGGTGAAGCAGAAGATGATCTTCCCTTTCAGTTCCCCGAGCGTCGGCCAGCCGGTCGCCTGCGCCCCCTGCACCAGATCATCGTAGTTCCGGATCAACCGGTTCGGCTGGAAGATGACGCTCCGGTCGGTGAAGACCTGCTCGATGTAGCTGTCGATCTCCTGCGGGAACTGATCGTTGCTCATCGGCGTGTTCTTGATGTCCATGTGAACCTCGATGACCCGGTGTCCGGGGTTCGCATCCATCCAGGATTTGATCTTCTGCAGATAGGCGCTCAGTTGCTTGTCTGCGGAGGAACTGTAGGAGCCGCCGTGACTGACGCTCCATTTCCAGGCGTCGTTCTTCTGCACAATATCCAGTTCCAGACCGGAGCAGCCGCATTTCGAGGGATCGTTTGAATGGAAAGTGAGCTGCTCTGAGATCGACTCGTCACGGTCGTAGGAGTTGTGGGATGCCTTGAAGCAGACGTCGTTGTATTTGAGATTGTCCTGACCCATGGTGTTTGTCCCGTTTGTTGAATTTTCGAATGTCGATTTGCGATTTGCGAATGCCGGGCCGATGTGTGCGGCTGTTCCGTGGTGCGGACCGGGTCGTGCTCCCGGATCGCACGCTGGTCTCAGGGGGTCAGAAATTATTCAAGTAGGGAAAGGCAGTGCCGATCCAGGTCCCCTGGTTGTAGTGGACGTTCGGCTGATTGATCAACTGAACGTTGCTTGCTCGTTCGAAGACCATTACGAAGTCGGAGCCGCCGAACTGGAAGTAGCCGAGTTCCTCCCCCTTGCGGAGCGTCTTGCCGACCTCGGCGGTGATGACCACTGAGGAGACCTGGGCCATCCCCATCGGAAGGCAGGCGACAAGTCCGATCGGCGAGTCGATCACCACAAGTCCCCGCGTCTGCACGAACTGGTAGCCGGTGCCGTCGAGGGCGTTCAGGACGTTCACTTCCTTTCCGTTGACGATTGCCGGCTTTACGTTCACGTCCAGCCAGGCCTGTCCCTGAATCACGTCCGCTTCCAGCACCTTCCCCTGCACCGGCGTGTGCCAGCGATGGTAGTCGAATGTGTTCAGGAAGCTGTGGGTGAAGATTCCCCCCTCAAAGCGGTCGGCATATTCGCTCCCCTGCAGCAACTCATGGATCGACCACTGAATCCCCTTGATGTCCAGCTTCTTCTCCTCCACATAGATCTTCGACTTCTCGCTGACCTGCCACCAGCCGACGAACGTGGAGTCGGCCGGAGAGACGATGCTGCTGTTGTCGCAGAGTCCGGCCACCGGACGCATGCCCGGCTTGACGTGGCGGGCGAAGAACTGATTGAACGTCAGGTAGCCGCTGGGAGGGGGCATGTATTCATCCCAGTTGAAGAGGGGATCGGTCCGGAAGGATTCGATGTGCTTTGCCGACTCAAGCGTGTCCAGATAACTCCCCCAGGCCGTGGCGTATTCCTCGATCCATTCCGAAAGGGGCGTCAGAACTTCCGGTTTCCGTCCCGGCTCTATCGGGCTTTGCAGTCTTCTGACCGGTTCCTGATCGAGGAAGAAGTAGAACTCGACGATCTTGTCGTAGATCAGACGGGAGTCTCCCAGCTCTCTCGGCGCCCAGGTTACCAGATCGTTGATGTAGTTCAGATAGTCGTCCAGATTCCGGATGTGGCTGATCGAGGGGACGTTGTGCGATCCGGCGTTGTCGATGGCGGTCTGAAAATCCTCTTCCCAGCCGTTCTTTTTGATAAGAGCAATCAGCTTGTCGACAATGGCATGCATGGCGGTTGTTGGTTGATGTGTGAAAAGAATCCTGCCCGACACGGAAGCAGATCCGATGCGAGCGGGAAGGGACATTGCCCCCCGGACGGACCAGCCTGCCGGCAGATGAACTGTACAAAGGTAGCGGGGGATGGAGTTGGGGATCGTACTACTTTTGTACTACTTTCCGGAAGTGATTATTCGGGCGTCGGACCTGACTCCCCGGCTTGTTTGCATCTCGTCTCCCGATCCGGAATTTCGATCAACGGTCGTGACTCCTCCGAAAAAAATGGTCTTGGATACTAAACTTCGGCGAAGAAAGACGACCATGTGCATAGCTTGCAGAAAATCACTGTCACTTGAATCAATCCTCAACCGGTGGAGATGCCATGAAGTACGTTCTTGTTATTACCTGCCTTCTCTTTCTTTTCTGCCTTCCCACTCTTGTCCCGGCCCAGACCGTCCGTATTCTTACGGCCGACGGAGAAGAGTTCAAAGGGTCGGTGCTGCATGAGACTTCCGATACGGTCACGCTCCTCTCTTCCAGCGGCATCGAGATCAAAGTTCCCCGCGCGGCAATCCGGACGATCTCTTCGGCCCAGACGGTTCGTATTCTTACGGCCGACGGAGAAGAGTTCAAAGGGTCGGTGTTGCGTGAGACCGCCGATACGCTCATCCTGCTCTCTTCAAGCGGGATCGAGGTTGCCGTCCCCCGCACGGCGATCCGGACGATTGATTATCGATATGATAGTGACCGGAAATCCTATGGAGGCTTCTGGTCGTTCGGCGGTGCGTTCGGAACTCCGGCCGGACTGGAGTTGATTGTGAGACGGAACTTCAGTCGGGAGTGGGGGCTCGGACTTGCCTTCGGCTATCTGGGGAGTATTATCGGACTGGAGCTGGACGTGCAGCGACTGCTGGGAGAATCCGGAAGCGCCCGGCACAGTCTGGCGTTCGGAGCGGGATCGATGGTCACCGATCGTGATGAATGGAACTACTTCAAGGGGGCCTACAACCTGAACTGGGGAGGCTTCCATCTCGATCTCGGACTCAGCGTCGGCTCCGGCACGTTCAGTAATCCGCAGTTGATGGCGCAGATCGGGTATGTTCATCAGTTCAGGTAGGGGGGAGGGGTCAGTAGTGAGCTTTGAGCCGTGAGCAGTCAGCTTTGAGTTATCAGCCGTGAGCAGTCAGCTTTGAGTTATCAGCCGTGAGCCGTGAGCAGTCAGCCATGAGCAGTGAGGGGTGGGCTTTGCGTCTTTGTTCTTGGCGTTCTTTGCGTGTGCTTGATTTGGGTGATAGAGTTGCCGGGTAGTGAGCCATGAGCTATCAGCCGTGAGCTTTGAGTTATCAGCCATGAGCCTTGAGCTATCAGCCGTGAGCTTTGAGTTATCAGCCATGAGCCATGAGCTATCAGCCATGAGCTTTGAGTTATCAGCCATGAGCTTTGGGTGCTGGGCTTTGCGCCTTTGTTCTTGGCGTCCGCCGCGGCGGATTGCGTGATTCCGTAGTTGAGCGGTCAGGGGTGAGCTTTCAGTTGTCGGCAACGACTCCGTTCTCTTCTTCCCCTGTCTCCCCTGGCCCTCGTCCGGGAAGGAGCAGGTTCAGAAGTCCGTAGAAGAGAAGCGAAGCGGCCACACCGAAGACGCTTGCCTGGAAGTTCTCCGCGTACGGAGTCAGCATGAAGCCGAGGGTGGCGGCCATCGAGAGGAGCATGGTGAGGAAGATGATGCTGTTCTGTCTGCGCGACCGGAATTGCGTGAAGACGCCGATAATAACCGGCAGGATGATGCCGGGTGCCCAGAGGTTGTAGGTGAGCAGGAGCAGGTCGATCACATCCGGCACGGCCAGGGCCAGAATTACTCCGGCGATCCCCAGTCCCAGCGAACTCCAGCGGACAAGGCGGAGTCCTTTCCTGTGATCGGGTGCCTTCTTTGCCAGATAGTGTTCCCACAGGTCTTTGGTGACGATGGCCGTGGCGGAGTTCAGAATGGAGTCTGCCGAGGACATCACCGCACTCATCAGCGCAGCGATGATGATGCCGCCGACGATCGGGTTGTTCAGTTCGATGATGGTGGAGGGGAGAGCCATCTCCGGATCGATGTCCGGAAACGAGAGGCGGGCATAGAGAGCGACAAGGAAGATGACGACCGGAAAGAAGAAGATCAGGAAGAACCCCGCACCGGCAACTCCCCGTTTCGTCTCCTTGATGTTCTTCCCCACACAGAACCGGGTGGCGTATCCCGGAGCGAAGGTCTCTCCCAGCAGAAATGCAAAGAACATCGAGATCAGGAAGCCCCATCCTTTTCCTCCGTCAATCTCGAAGAAGTCCGGC
>CBFGQN010000023.1:0-15550 GCA_965650895.1 uncultured Ignavibacteria bacterium
GGGGGCTGCAACTGCAGTGGTTGCAGTGGTGGGAATCGTTGCCATCCTGGTGCTTATCTATTTTATTTTTCTGAAAGGTGGAGGGGACGGCGAGACCGATCTGAACGTCAATGTCGACGGTCTGGAAGAAGTGATTCCGGAAGGGGACGGCAAATAAGAGATCTATGGGATCCTTTCATACGGGGAGCGGTTGTCGGTTCGACGACGGCTCTCCTTTTTTTACTTCCTGTTCCGACCTTCTCTCTCGTTCCCTTCACCGGAAAAGTAAATGTTTTCGATCTGCTCCTCGGTCAGTTCCGTCGGCAAACCGTCGAACACAATTCTGCCGGAGCGGAGCGCAAGGATGCGGGTGGCATACCTTCGGGCGAGGTCAATCGAATGGAGGTTCGCCACAACCGTTATACGCCGGTCCCGGTTGATCCGGCGGAGCAACGAAAGTATGGATTCGGCCAGAACCGGATCAAGCGAGGCGGTCGGCTCGTCGGCCAGCATCGCCTCCGGCTCCTGCGCCAGAGCGCGGGCGATTGCTACTCGTTGCTGTTGCCCCCCCGACAGGGTGGACGCCCGACTCTTCGTCTTCTCCTCCAGTCCCACATCTTGCAGGATTTCCTTTGCCTTGTCGACATCGGCTTCGGGAAAGAAGCCGAGCAGAGAGCGGAGCGTTGCGACCGAGGCGAGTCGACCGCTCAGCACGTTCCGCAATACGGAAATCGATTTGACGAGATTGAACTGCTGGTAGATAAAACCGATTCTGCTGCGGAGGGCAAACAGTTCTTTCCCGCGAAGCCGGGTCACCTCTCTGCCGTGAAAGAATATCCCTCCGCCGGTCGGCTCGATCGCGCGATTCAGAACTCGCAGGAGTGTTGATTTCCCTGCTCCGGAAGGACCAATAATGCCGATGAACTCCGCAGGGCGTATATCAAGTGTGAGGTCGTCCAGAGCGATGATCTTCCCTCCTTCAGCCTTGTCGAAGGCTACGGAGATATTCCTGAGGGAAAACTGTAAATCCGGAAGGTCCTTTTCAGGATCAACATTTTCCGTTGGCACCGGAACGCCCGCGCCGGGCGCAGCTTTTGGATCTTTCCTTACCTGTACGGCGATAATACCGATGCCGACGACTGCCAGTCCGCCGACAAATAACCATGAATAGAGCCTATTGCGGCGATCCTGTTCAATCCGTTGCGGGTCATCCTTGCTGATCTTTCCTGTCATATCCAGATTCAACAACTTTGCCGCATTCCGTACAGGATCGTAATCGGCACTTGTTGCCGGGACCATCGCATCGACGTGATACATCGAGCGCATGATCTCCACCCCTTCCGGATCCTTGTGCATTCCGGCAACCGCATCGGTTACCTGCCGAACCAGATCAGGATAGTTCTCGATCATATAGCGTGAGGTCGCGATGTTGTCTCCCGGAATCGGTTGCGAGAAGAAAATCGGGCGGATTCTCGCGCGCAGTTCTCCCTTCTCCAGTTGTGTCCATGATCCGCTGATCCCGGAGGTGTCGTTGGCATAGGTCGCCCCTGCCTCGATGGTGCCGTTGAGGACCGAGAGGAGGACCGCGTCGTGTCCGCCGGCGAAGACCTGTTTGCTGAAAAGGGAATCGGGGTCGTATCCGGCTTCTATCAGTCCCGCCTTCGGGAAGAGGTGCCCCGATGCGCTGGAGGGATCGACCCAGGCAATCCGTTTCCCCCGCAGATCCTCAATCGTTCGGTAGGGACTGTCGGCGTTGACCACGATGCAGCCGAAGTAGAAGGGACTGCCGTATCGTTCGGCCTTCAGCAGCACGACCGCATCGGCAATCCGTTCGGCATGAACATAGCTGACCGGTGCAAGAAACGCAAAGTCGACGGTCCGTCCCCGCAATGCCTCCACCAGTCCGCTGTAGTCTTGCGCAACAAACATGCGAACCGGCATATTGATTTTCTTTGCAATCAATCCTGCCAGCAGGTCAGCATTCCGCTGCGTCTCCTCGGACCGTTCGGAAGGGTTGAGTCCGATCACGATTTCGGTCTTTTCGGAAGCCGGAGCTTCGAACTCGCCGGTGCAACCGAACGGAATCACTCCGAGAAGAAGTATGAAAATCAGTCTGTAGCGGAATCGTGCGATCATGCTTTACTTTGTCAGGATGGATCTGACGCAAAATACAATCCCTTGCCGTCCGTTCGATCTCCCTGTTTCGCCTCACCACAAAATTCCGTATGCTTGACGCATGGTCGACTATCGCAAATATCTGCAGCCCGACGTTGTCTCGAAGATCTCATCGCTGGAGATGCGGGCCCGCATGGTGGTGGAGGGGTTTATCACCGGCCTGCACAAGTCCCCCTATCATGGGTTCTCGGTGGAGTTTGCCGAACATCGTCAGTATATGCCGGGGGATGAATTGCGGTATGTCGACTGGAAGGTCTATGGTCGAACCGACCGCTACTACATCAAGCAGTACGAGGAAGAGACCAATCTGAAAGCCTGGATCGTCGTCGACGGTTCTTCATCGATGCGATATGCGTCGCCGGGACAGATCTCCAAGTACGACTACGCAGTCTCCCTGGCCGCCGCTCTTTCTCTCCTGATGGTCAAACAGCGGGATGCCGTCGGCGTTGCCGTCTACGACACCGATCTGCGAGCCTATCTTCCCCCGAGTGCCCGGCCGAGTTACCTGCAGGAAATTCTGAAGACACTGGCAAAGGCCGAACCGGGCGAGGGGGCGGAGACCGGAACAGCCGGAGCGCTGGGACGGCTGGCCGAGCGGATCAAAAGGCGCGGACTGGTAATTGTTCTGAGCGACTTCTTCGACAATCCCGACGACGTGATTACTGCTCTGAAGGGATTCCGCCACAAGCAAAACGAAGTTCTTGCGCTGCAGATTCTCGATCCGCTGGAGCGGACATTCGATTTCGGGACCGACGCGACCTTCCTCGATATGGAGACGGGAGAGGAGATGGTGACCCAGCCGTACCAGATCAGGAAAGCCTATGCCGAGGCCATGACCGAGTTTACCGAGAATCTGAAACGCCGCTCCCGTGAACACCGGATCGACTATGCGTTGCTGGATACGAGGACGCCCTATGATGTAGCCCTTGTGGAGTATCTGAACAAGAGGCGGAAAGCCGGATAGGAGGGATGTGGTAAATGCAAAAGGCCAAAAAGAAGTAAAGACGGATCCGGTTGAATAGAGGAAGTCGTATCCCCCTCATCCTTTTTTGAAATTTTCATTTTGAACCTTGCCCTCTCCTCATCTTCTCCACAACCTCTTCCATTGCCGTTGCTGCGCGGTCGATTTCTTCAGGAGTGGTGAAGCGGCTCAGTGAGAACCGGACGGCTGCCTTTGCCTGCGCTGCCGGATAACCCATTGCCGAGAGGACGTGGCTTGGCTGCATGCTGCCGGAGGTACAGGCCGAGCCGTTGGATACGGCGACGCCCCTGATGTCCATGCCGACGATCAATCCTTCACCATCCAGTCGGTCGGCATCGTCGAATGTGATGTTCAGGATATTCGGCAGCGCATCTCTGTCCGGCGTGACGAATCGGATGCCTTCAATTGCCGCAAGCCGGTTCCGAAGTCTGTCCTTCAATGCCTCCATTCCTTCGACGCTCTCTTCCTTCCGCTCTTCGGCGATTCGTGCGGCCTCGGCAAAACCGATCGTCAGTTCCACCGGCTCGGTACCGCCCCGCCGGTCCCGTTCCTGCGCTCCTCCGTGAATCAGCGATGCAAGTTCCAGTTCCTTGTTGATGTAGAGCAGACCGATCCCCTTCGGGCCATGAATCTTGTGGGCCGAAAGTGTCATCAGGTCGACTCCCGATTCCCGGACATTGCAAGAAAGTTTCCCGAAACTCTGCACGGCATCGGTATGAAACCTTGCTCCGTGTTCGCGGGCGACTTCAGCAAGTTCACGGATCGGATTGATTGTGCCGGTCTCGTTGTTGGCGTGCATGATCGAGACCAGGGGAAGAGCCTGTTGCTCGGGGAGCGTAGTGAGCAGTTGACGCAGACATTCCGGGGCAATGCGCCCCTCGGAGTCCGTACTGATGTAGTGGAGCGGGACACCGAACGATGCCAGAAATTCCGCCGGGTGGAGAATTGCGTGATGTTCCGTCCGGTCGGTGATAATTGCCGGCCATTCTCCCGTCGTCTGTCGTACTCCGAAGGCATATCCCTTCAGCGCGTGATTGTTCGCTTCGGTCCCGCCGCTTGTGAAGACCACTTCCTTCGGTTCGGCGCCGATGATTGCCGCGATCTCCTCACGAGCCTCCTCCAGTGCAACGCGTGCTCGTTGCCCGCTTTGATGTACCGATCCGGGGTTGGCGTAGTTTGCCTCGCGGAATCGGTTCATTGCTTCAATAACAGCCGGATCAGGACGAGTCGTTGCGCTGTTGTCAAGATAAGTCAATGTAAATGCCACGTTCTGCGGTTCCGGTTGTCGTTCCCCTGCGGTCCCCCATTCCTGTCCTATAGATATTCCACCGATCGACGTCCGGCAAAACCATCCTCTACACCATGGAAAAAGTTGATCGTCTCCTCGCCGAGCATATAGCACAGGTAGACCTCATGTCCGTCCGACCCGATTGCCGGGAAGTCGATCAGGCCCTGGTTCATATCCTTGATCAGCACTCCTTTCGTCGTCAGATCACGAAAGATATCGATAACCCTGTTGACCGTTTCGGGATAGGGCTTTGTTCCGTTGGTCCCCATGGAGGCGAAGAAACGATGACCTCGCAGATCATATCCGATCTCGTCAAGCTTCCGTTTCGCCTCCCGCATCTCCTCAAGCATCGGCAATATTTCCTTGAGTATGGAGCGCGCTTCTTCAAGCGAGAAGTGTATTGCATGCAGATAAGCCATAACTACCGTACGTTCGGGATTCTTCTCGATCTTCGGTCGCGGACAAGATAAAACATTAGAAGGTCTCGCCCTTTGTGGAATTGCCCGGACGTGGGTCAGGGGAATACACCTATTTTATCCACCACCACAAAGCGTGCAAACAACTCCTCGCTGTACCAACTCTCCTGACGTGCCCGTTCGATGACTGTACGGTGAACGCCGTTGCCATAGGCGAAGTTCTTCATATCGTTTTTGTTTGCCCAGAGCGAAAACGTTCCTTGCCGGATCAGTGGAAGCTCACCGATACCGATTGATGCTCGCAGACCTTCCGCCTCTTCCAGTTGCCGACTGACCGGCTCGACCATTTCCCAGAAGCGTTTCAGTCGGGTCGGTCTGATCGACGCCCGTGTCAGAATCCCGATCTCCTTATCGCCCGGCGGCTCTGCTGCGGCAGGAATGAACGGCTGCTTTCTGTCCCACAAACCGTGCGATTGAATTGTTTGCAGGTAGAGCGTGGAGTAATGTGCGGTGTGAGCGCGGTAGCGATCCATAAAAGTGGAGGAGAGATGGAATTTCCGTGCATACGCTTCATGTTCCCAGACCCCGAGAAACGCATAACGATTCCAGTCCGGTTCACGCGTGAAGCCGAGTCCGCGACCGGTCCCCAGCAGCTTCCGAAAGCCGAGACCGGGAATGCGCAGCAGGTAGGGACGGATAAAAGCCATCCGGGAAAAGGCCCAGATTCGTGCGTCTGCGGGGAAGGTGAACACCGTCAACGTGATGATCTGCTCACTCATATTGTAAGAAGACTGATGTGACTCTTGAGGTTGCCTTCCTCAAGAGGAAGACGAGGAGACGGGAATAGCGGGATCTCCGGTTTGTTTACCTGATTTCCACGCTCTGTTTTTTCCTCATCTCCTCACACTCCGGCTGCTGCCACATGCTGATTGCCGAAAGCCGACCATATCCTCAGTCCTACAACTTCTCAACTTCCTGTCGTCGTTCCCCGGTCACTCCGCTATTCCGCTCACTCTATCATATTCTTCCTCAAACCTTCGCGCCACTGCCGGGCTTTTGATGATCAGCAGATTCTCGTCGTTGCTTTCGGCTGCGTTGGCCGAGAAGTTGAAACTTCCCACAATGGACCAGATGCCGTCGACAACGATCACTTTGTGGTGCATTGCGTACTTGTTCGCATCGGTCCGGACGTTAATGCCGGCCTTCCGGAATTTTTCGAGCTCCGAATGTTTCAGACCCGATCCGCGGCTTTCCAGAACTCCGGCGACATCGATTCCTTGCTGGTACTTCCATACGATCAGATCGCCCAGAGCATCATCAGTCATACTGAAGGCGAGAAATCTGATCCGGCTCTTTGCCGCTTTGACGAAGCGAAGAATCTTCTCGGACACTTCGTCTTCCGGAGAGAAATAGTTGTAGATGTCTGCGCCGGAAAGCTTTACGAGCGTATGGGGAGTGTTCGAAGGGGAGCGGGGACCGAACTCCTTGCGGAGGAACATCTCGTCGAACTCTGTTCGATAGTTCTCGGCCAGTTGCGGCGAACGGATCAGCAGGGCGTTGTTGTTGTTGCGCCAGGCTCCGTTGTCCGTCACGTTGTACGATCCGGTCCAGACGGCTTTCCCGTCGACGACAAAGAACTTGTTGTGCATCAACCCGGAGCGCTCGTCTCCGACAACCGGGATCCCGGCAGCGGCAACCGCTTCCATCTCCTCGTTGTCCAGATAGTCGCTTTCGGCAACGATCCGCACAAGAACGCCCCGATGCCGGGCCGCAATCAGGGCCTCGGCGATGCGGGGGGATTCAAGTTCGAAGATTGCACAATCCAGTTCCCGCTCGGCTCCGGCAATGAATCGGCTCAGGTTGCGGTCGATGTTTGTCTCATCCTCTTCTCCGATCGAGGGATCATTCCCGTAGGCATTGCTGAAGAAGACCTGAATCGATTCCGGCAGCGGAAGATCGGATGACGTCCCATCTTCCGACCCGGCCCGTTCGGTCTGCTCAATTGTAACTCCATCTCCTGTTCCCGTGTCTGTGCGGGAGTCCCGCGACCATTGTCGCTGGATATACCATCCGACAGCCAGGGCGATCAGTGCAAGAAGGAAAAGGAACGGTTGTGAACGTCGGCGCTTCGCCATGCGGATTCCACACTGTTGAACAATCGGGAAGACGAAGTTACGGAATCGTCCGTTCAGCTCCTGCGGAAGTTATCAATAGAGAAGTCCCCAGGCAGGCCGGTATCCTTCGCCTGTTGATGGTAGATGGGATGAAGGTTCGCGCAGGGTTCCCTTGCGGAGCATGGCGAAGATATGATCGAAGCGCCCTCCCTGGGCGACGTAGCGGTTCAGCAGGCGAAGTTCGTCGCAGAATCGCCGAAATTCGATCTCGGAGGTGCATTCCTGAAGTCCTCCCTCGGCCCAGCTCAGCACCTGTTCGGCCTGTGCGGGGTGAAGGAAACGGATCAGGGACGAATCGTTGTACAATCTGAGAATCATCTCGTCGGTCGTCATAGCTCGTACAGGCATAATAGTTGCAAAGTCTTGTCGGTCGTGGAACATTCGGATCGTTGCATTCGTAGCGGGTGGCCTACGTTATCACCGTTAAACAAACGGCGTGCCGGATGTTCTCACAGCCCGGGTGCTTCCCGAGAGCAGGAAAACAATTTCATTGCAGATGTTTCCGATCCACCATATTTTCAAAGCCCTTTTGACACTATGACCATACAGTATATGTTCTCCACGATATACGGGACAATCAACGTTGCGTTGACGGCCGGTGTGATCGCCCTGACCTTCGGCGTGTCGAATATTCACGCTCAGGATTCCGTCGCAGATTCCTCTCAGGCGATACCGGGCGATCTCCTCGCACCGGTCCATGCGCCGATCACCGGCACCGGCTTCCCCGCCCTTGAAACGCACTCCCCTTCAATACGAACCTTTTCAGCCATCCTCTCCGATGAGACGAGAGTGATGAGTGTGATGACGCAGGCCTGGATGGAGCTGTTCAGGCCGAACGATTATCATTCCATCCGTCCGGTAAAAAACAGAATCGCATATATCGATCCTCCGGCAAACGCAAAGCCGTTGCCCCGGAGCGTCGGACGAAGAGCGGCGATTCCTGATGCCGGAACCGCATCGCTGGAGAATGCCTGGGTAAGCAAATCATCGATCGAAACCGTCATTGCCGAGTATGAGCGGCGGTACGCCCTTGAGTTTGTCGTCCATCGTTCGCCGATGAGAGGGGGGGATGCGGAGGACACACTGGTTGTGGCTTGTGCCGTCGGCCGGGTCAACGACGTTGTCGTGACCGTGACGCTCTGGACGCCGACTCTTTCCTCGAAGGGGAAGGAAGTGAAGTCGGTCTCTCCCTCCTCGACAAGTATTGTGGTGGAGGAGCGGGCATTCCGCCATCGTTCCCGGTTGATTGCCGAGGGACAGGATGCCGTGGTCGATCTGACCTGGAACGTCCCCTATGCCGATCTGATCGAGAGTGCAAGCCTGCGGTATCAGATCGATCCTTTCCTGATTGCCGCTCTGATCCAGCAGGAATCGGGCTTCAATCCCGATGCCGTTTCGGTCGACAGCGCGCTCGGACTTGCACAGATGATCCCGACGACGGCCGAGATGCTGGGCGTACACAATCCGCTCGATCCCGCCCAGTCGATCGACGGCGGATCCCGCTATCTGAAAATGATGCTTCGCCGGTACAAAGGAAATGTGGAGTTCGCTCTGGCCGCATACAACGCCGGACCGGGGGCTGTCGACAAATATCGGGGGGTTCCTCCCTATACGGAAACCCGTGACTATGTGCGGCGGATCATGTACCGTTGGAAGCAGAAGGCCATGGGGGCCTATGCCGAGGCCGAGGCAAGAGTCGGCTGAGCAGGATAATCGAAAATACATGGCCCGGCAGGATAGATCGATCCGTATCGTCATATCCTGCCGGGCCTTTCTGTGAAGGTCTCTATCGAATGCTAACAAAAACTACCTTCAGGGGTTAGGTCCCCATGCAGGGTGTATCCATGACAACCACCGTATCGGACAACGTGAAAACAGTATTTTCCAACCGTATCGTTCTGATCCTTTTTCTTCTTTCCGTTCCGTGCAGTTCGGAACTTCCGGCGCAGGGTGGAGAGGATCCGCCGGTGGCCATCGTCAACGGAACGGAGATTCCCTATTCCGCCTATGATCGTGCTCGCCTCACCCGTCTGCTGAATATGGGGGCCGATCCCGACGACACGGCCGCTCTTGATCTGCTTGAGGATGACGGAATTTTTCTGACTCTTGTGGACAGCGAGCTTTTGCTTCAGGAGGCCCGGAAGCAGGGACTGGAGGTGAGCCGGAAGGAAGCGATCGATATGCTTGTGGCCGATCCGCCGGATTATCTTCTTGCGATGTTCGAGGGGGGGAAGTACGATCCGAAGATCATGCGGAAGCTGGCTACCGATCCCTCTACCATTCTGCAGTATGCTCGCCGTCCCGGCGTCCCGAAGTCGAAAATTGTGGAGGATTGGGAAGAAGACGTCGACAACCTTCTTCGCTACTACAAAGTGGAGGAGTCCCGTCGTCGTCTCATGGAGGCTCTCTATAAAGAGGCCCCCTTGACCGAAAACGATATTCGCAGCCGCTACTTTGCCGAGAATACCGTGTTGGCCGGATCGGTTGTGCGGGTGCTTCACTCCACAGTTGCGGATTCACTGGTTCCGGTGACCGAAGGGGAGGCCCGGGCCTGGTTCAACGAGCGTCGCGAGGACTATGCCATTCCGGAATCCCGTCTTCCGCTGACGATTATTCTGCCGATCAATCCTTCGTCCGCCGACTCCGCCCGACAGCGGGGGGAGATAGAGCGGGTCAGGAAAATGATCGAATCGGTCCCGCCGGCTCAACGTGACGAGAAGGTCCGTCAGGCTCTGAGCGATCTCCCTCCGAATCGTATTCAGGAGGGAAAAACAATCTCTCCGGTGGCTTTCCCGAACATTGTGGCTCAGGAGCTGGCCGCTGCAAAGCCGGGGGACCTGGTCGGTCCGTTTCCCCTTGAAGAGGAAGCCTTGATGCTCTACGTTGTCTCAGAATCTCCCTCAACCGATACGATCATTCGCGCCCGCCACCTGCTGATGAAACCGGTCGAAAGCGAGGAGGGGGGAGAGTCGAATCTTGAGGGCTTCCTCGGCTTCATGCGGGAACTGCGTGACAGTATTGACAACGAGGAGGAGTTTATCGCTTCGGCCAAGTACTACAGTATGGACGACATCAGCGCGCAGCAGGGGGGAGACCTGGGATATGCCGGACGTGGACTTTATGTCCCGGAATTCGATTCGGCTCTCTTTGCAGCTCCCCTCGGCAAAGCGATCGGTCCGGTGAAGACCCGTTTCGGTTATCACCTGATCTGGGTGAATGAACGGATTGCCCGGGATCTGCAACTGCGTGAACTGCGCTTTCCGATGCATCCCTCCGAAGAAGTTGTCGAAAAGGTAAGGAAGGATGCCGAAGGCTATGCAGCCGCTCTGCGAAACGGCGAGCCGCACGAGACGATCATTCAGGAGATTGCCCGTGCCTATCCCTCGGTCGTGGTCGATTCGATGACCTATCTGAAGCGTCTGGAGCCCTATGCCGACGGTCTTGCAATCGGTGAGTTCCTTTTCCGCACCGACGTGGGAGATGTCGGCGTGATCCCCCTTCCGAATGATCGCGTCGCCGTCGTCAAACAACTGACCTATTGGCCGGGCGGGACACCGACCTATGAAGAGATTCCTCAGTATCCGACCGCCCACGTCCGGAGAAAGAAGCAGCTCGATTTGCTGGAG
Organism: uncultured Ignavibacteria bacterium; assembly: GCA_965650895.1. Taxonomy (GTDB): domain Bacteria; phylum Bacteroidota; class Ignavibacteria; order OLB7; family OLB7; genus JAGWAZ01. Next base: position 10,641 of record CBFGQN010000023.1, read on the forward strand.
CGTCGTCTCTCCGACCTGGCACCGCAGATCACGCCGACAACGCTTCTCGGTCCGATTCGCGAACATGCGCCGATGGCCGAAATCCTCGATATCTCCCAACGGCGTATTCCCGTGATGGAAGATGAGGATCCCAGGCTTCTTGATTCGCTTGTTGCGGTCACCCGACCGGGAGAGGTGGGGGGACCTGTCCGGGGTGTTCATGCTTTGTACTTCCTGAGGGTGACCGAATGGCTGGGTCCGGATGAGAACGCCTATCGCAAGGAAATAGCCGGTTTCTCGGAACAATACCATCGCCGCTATCGTCAACACCTTGTCGAGGACTTGCTGAAAGAGGCCCGGGCCGAAGCAGAGATCAAGGATATGAGAAATTCCACTCTGATGATGTTGGGGGCAAGTCGTCCATAGCCGGGGGAACAACCCTGATGGGGGTAGGCAGGATGAGCAATGAAAACAACAGAGATGATTTTGTCGGAATAGCCCGGAAACTTCCGGATCCGGAAACGACCGATATGAACTGGGACGCTCCGTGTCCGGAGTTCGGATGGCCGAACATGGTCACCAATGCCGTCGTCTCCCGCATTCACTTTCCCGGCCATCACGGTCCCCTTTCAATCAAGTGTGCGTTCAGAGGGACGGAAACCTACAGGGTGGGGGAGACGACGTTCAACGTCAACGACCGATCTTTCCTGATTCTCAACGACGGTCAGCATTACGAAAGCTGGGTCGGCGATGGGCAGGTTAACTCGTTTTGCATCTTCTTCCGACCCGGTTTTCCGGAACAGGTCCTGAAAGAACTGATCTCTCCTGAGGATCATCTGCTGGAGAATCCTCTGGGACAGATGTCCGAATCTCCCGCATCATTTTTCGAGAAGCTCTATCCCCACGACCGGACAATGTCGCCGATTCTCTTTGCCCTGTACAGAGAGAGTAGACGTGGGATGCTCAACAGAATGCGTCTGGCTGAGTTGTTCGATCTGTTGCTGGAACGGATGCTCCGTCTTCATCAGGGGGTGATGCGCGAGATCGACCGTCTGCCGGCGGTCAAACGTTCCACCCGGATTGAATGCTACCGTCGGCTGCAACGGGCCAGGGAGTATATCGACGATCAGTACGGGACCTCACTGACGATTCCGGAGATCGCCTCGGTCTCCTGCCTCTCCACCCACCATTTCCTCCGTCTTTTCAAGGAAGTCTTCGGAATGACTCCCTACCGCTATATCACGCACCGTCGTATGGAGGAGGCGCGTCGGCTTCTGCTGAAGACCGATCTTCCCGTCTCCGCCATCAGCTATGATCTCGGGTTTGAAACGCCCGGCTCCTTCAGTTCTCTTTTCCGCCAGCAGACCGGTATGTCCCCTGTTGCCTACCGGGCCGATCATCGTCGGCTGCGCATTTCATAGCGTTCCGGATTTCGGACTCAAAAAAGCAAAATCGAATAAGTCCGAGATCGGAGGATTCACTTCCTTTACTGCGGTATTTCCCTGTCAGACGGGGCGGTTCACAGTGATTCATCGGAAATTCTCAACTATACTTTTTTGCTATGCTGCCACGATACGCTCTTTGCAGGCTGGTTCTTCTTTTGCTCCTTTTCTCTCCCGCCATCGGCCTGGCCCAGTTCGGCTCCGCTCCCGATTTCCCGGGAGGTCCGACCGACGGCTGTTTCAGCTTTGTCATCGGTGATGTCGCCTATGTAGGGGGAGGGCTCGGGAGCAGCCACATGTTCTCCTTTAACAAGACAACCAGGGAGTGGAAGGATCTCGGTCCGCTCCCCGGAAATATCCAGCGGATCTGGGCTTACGCCTTTGCCTATAACGGCAAGGGATACGTAGGGGGTGGAGGGCTCGGCGGAGCGAGCAATGTGACCGATGAGTTCTTCGAGTATGATCCCGCGGCAAACTCCTGGACGCCGAAAGCTCCGTTCGGTGGGGGAAACCGTGACGGGTGCTTCGCTTTCGTGCTGGGAGACAAGGCGTATGTCGGAACCGGTTTCGACGGACAGTTTGTCCTGGCCGATGTCTGGGAATACGATTTCGCCACCGATGTCTGGACCTCTGCGGGGAGTTATCCGGGAGGAGCCAGAATCTTTCCCTCCTGCTTTGTGCTCAACGGCAAGGGATATGTGGTGGGAGGAGCGATGGGATCGGTGAACGAGTCGAACCGGTTATACGAGTTCGATCCGGTGACCAAGGGATGGACCGAACGGGCTCCCTATCCGGGGGCGGCCCGTCAGGCGGGAATCGCCTTTGTCGTCGATGGTGTCGCATACTATGGTGCCGGTATGGCCGGGTATACGCAGACCTTCCAGGATTTCTATTCATACAGCCCGTCGCAGAACCGCTGGACAAAGATCGACCATCAGTTCCCGGACGCCTACACTGCCTGGACGGTTGCCTTCTCCTTCGGTGACAAGGCATACGGAGGATTGGGAGCAGCTTTCATCAACAGTTCGCTCGACTTCTCCGACAAGCTCTACGCCTATCCTCCGGACGCTCCGGCTCCGCGCGCCTCGATAACGCCGGAGGCCCTTGACTTCGGTCGCATTGAAATCGGGACGACGCAGAGCAAGACGTTCACGATTCAATCGGTCACGAACGCTCCGCTTGAAGTCAGCGCAATCGGACTTGATAACGAGGCTCTGGCAGCCGGCTGTATGCTTGGAGCCATTCCCTCGCTTCCTCATACCATTCCTCCCCTTGGCTCCATCGAGGTGACCGTAACGTTTGCTCCGCAGTCGGTCGGAACGTTCAGCGGCGAGGTGCTGATCGAAACGAATGATGCCGTTGAGCCGGATGCGAGCGTAGCCGTTACGGGAGAAGGGGCCGATCCGTTGTTGCCGGGTGCGGTGCTGAGCATCGGCGAACTTGATTTCGGCGAGATCCTTCTCGGCAAATCGAAAAGTCTCGACTTCACGATCTCTCCGGCCAATGCCGCCGGTTTGCAGGTGCAGAGCGTGGAGTTTGCCGTGCCGGGTCAGGCGGCATCGGCCGGATTCTCGATGATGACCACTCCTTCATTGCCGGCCGTTCTGGCTCAGGGGGAAGAAGTAAAGGTGAGCGTCGTGTTCCAGCCCTCGGCCGCCGGGGATGTGTCGGCCGATATTGCCGTCAGAACCAACAGCGCAGCTTCGGAGACCGGTGTGCCGATACGGGGAAGAGGAGTTGAGGAGGATGCCTCCTCGGTGGGAGAGGACCGGAACGGAAACGGAGTTGCCGATCTTTCGCTGAAACTTCAGCGTAATCCGGCCAACGGTATCCTCCGGTTTTTCTGTCAGGGGGGAGCCGGAGCCGCCGATGTACGCATCGTTGATATGGCCGGACAGACGGTACTTGCCGAGACGATGCGGGTTGAGGAAGAGAAGAGCCTCGCTCTCGACATTTCCCGACTCCCCTCAGGAGTCTATGCTCTGGAGGTTCTGGTCGATGGGAGATCGTCCACGGTTCTCTTCACACATATCAGATAGATAGAAACTGGTCTGGGTGGTCCGATAGTATATCCTTCTGTTGGACGCTCCGGGATGGAACGCGGGGAGACCCGATGTTCCATCCCGTTTTTCTTTGGCAAGAATGGAGTGGCGGGATGTGCCGGTGATGTCGTAGTATTGGATCATGGAACTGCCATGCGAACAGGCGACGGCGATAAGCGCTACAACGGCCGATCATCATGAACGGATTCGACAGGTCCTTCGCTATATCTCCGATCATCTCGATAACGGTCTCCCGCTGGAGGATCTGGCGGCGATTGCCTGCTACTCACCCTATCACTTCCACCGTATCTTCTCCGCCTTTGTCGGGGAACCGGTGGCGGCCTATGTCCGACGCAAACGACTGGAGAAGGGGGCTCTGGAGATTGTCCGGACCAATCGGCCGATCACCGAGATCGCCCTTGCCGCAGGGTTCGAGACACCGACCGCTTTTACCAAAGCGTTCAAGCGGACGTTCGGGACCACTCCTTCGGCACTGCGGAAAGCCGGACATCGGGATGATATCAGCCGGTTTATACAGCCACTATCAATCAATCTTCCAGAAGCGAACATGACACCGGAAATCAGAGATCTCGGTTCTTTCACAGTTATGCAGGCAACGGCGCGGGGCCTTGTCAACCACACGTTCACACAGGCTGCGCAGCGGGCTTTCGGCCTGCTTCAGCGATACTGTCTGAGGCATGATCTGCGGGGGGCGACGGGACGTTGTTTCGGCATCATGCCGGATGATCCTTCCACGACTCCCGCCGAGGAATGCCGGTTCCAGGCCGCGTTGGAGTTGAGGGAAGAGCTGGAGATCCCGGCCGATGAAGGGGTAGAGCTGTTGCACGTCGATGCCGGCCGCTGTGCCGTGTTCCTGCATCGCGGGCCGTACGATCAGCTCTGGGAAACGTGGAATGCGGCTTACAGAAACTGGCTGCCGGAGAGCGGGGAGGAGTTGCGTAATGCGCCGCCGTTCGAGATCTATCTGAACGATCCGGCCGCTACACCGCCCGAGGATCTTGTGACGGAAGTCTGCATCCCCATTCTGTAGCGGAGTTATCGGTCCTCTCTGCCGCGTCCGGATTTTTTTTCGCGGGAGAATCTGTGGAATAGGTCGGGATCGAAATGGAATACAGGGGCATCAGGTTCGGAGAAGCAGCGATATCGAGCCGGATTTTTCCGCCGCCGCTTCTTCATACATTCACATTGATGCCGATTGAATAGTCCGATGATTCCAGTCCGCTTTCCGTCGATCACTGCGACAGTACTCTTCGCATGTTCCGTCCTTCTGACCGTTTCTTTTTGCGGTCCACAGACACTTGTCGCCCAGGGATGGCCGCAGGAAAAGGGGGGAGGCTACTACAAACTCGGCCTGAACGTCGTCCGTTCCGACATGTATTACGGAACGGACGGAAGTGTTACCACCATCCCCACCTTCAGCGACTAC